>NZ_JBANAZ010000047.1:0-74570 GCF_059803455.1 Bradyrhizobium sp. UFLA05-108
CCTTGACGCCCGCCGCACCACAGGCGGCCAGCCGTCTTGAGGTCAGGACCAGCAGACGTCCGCCTCCTTCGAACAAGCAGATGATCTGAAATGATCTAACAACCACTCATCCTTGACCAAGCCCATACAAGTATTCCAGAGACGGTTGTTGGATACTGATAGGCTGCGGCGTACTGGATTCCCCGCTTTCGCGGGGAATGACGGCGGAGTGGACGGCAAGAACAACGCGCCCCTCACCCGCCCTGAATCACGCCTTCAGCCTCACGCCGCCTGGGCCACCACGCGATTGCGGCCGTCGTGCTTGGCGCGATAGAGCGCGGTGTCGGCGCGCTTGAGCACATCGGCCACTGCTTCGCCCTTCGTCTCCAGCGTGGTGAGGCCGATCGAGATCGTGACCTCGATGCGCTTGGTGCCCTTGTGGACGGAGAATGACTCGCCCGCGATCGAGCGGCGCAGGCGCTCGGCGACCATGCCGGCAACGTGCAGGTCGGTCTCCGGCATCACGATGACGAACTCCTCGCCGCCATAGCGGCAGGCGAGATCGATGCCGCGAATTGATTTGCGCACGCGCACCGCGAATTCGCGCAAGACGTCGTCGCCGGCATCATGGCCGTAATTGTCATTGATCGACTTGAAATAGTCGATGTCCAGAATCATCAGCGCCAGCGGCTTGCCGCGTGTCGAGGCCTGTTCGGCGAGCGTTGCCAGATGGCTTTCCATGTAGCGGCGATTGTGCAGGCCGGTGAGCGCGTCGGTGATCGCCATCTCGATCGAGTTCTGCACGTTGTCGCGCAGATGATCGGTGTAGCGGCGACGGCGGATCTGCGTGCGCGCACGCGCGAGCAGCTCGTTCTTGTCGACGGGGCGGAGGAGATAGTCGTTGACGCCGATCTCGAGCCCGCGAAGCAGCCGCGTGCCGCTATCGGCGTCGGCAATGGCGAGGATCGGCACGTGGCGGGTGCGCTCCAGCGAGCGCGCCTGGCTGCATAGCCGAAGCCCATCGAAATTGTTGAGGTCGAGCGAGACGATCAGCAGGTCATAATTGCCCTCGGCGGCGTGGAACAGCGCCTCCGTCGGGTTGGGCTCGACGTCGACGGTGTGCTCGGCGGCGAGCAGGCTCGCCAGCCGTTCATAGGAGGACTGGCGGTCGTCGACCAGGAGGATGCGACCGCCCTTGCCGGTGTCGGCCACCGCGCTGCGCTCCGGCGCTTGCACGCCGATCTCGAGCGAGGTGATGGCGCGCATGCGCAATTCGTCCGTCATCATCTTCAGCCGCGTCAGCGAGCGCACGCGCGCGATCAGCACGACGTCGGAGACGGGCTTGGTGAGAAAGTCATCGGCGCCGGCTTCCAGCCCGCGCACGCGATCAGCGGGGCTGTCGAGCGCGGTCACCATCACGACGGGAATGTGATGTGTCTGCGGATCGGTCTTCAGCCGGCGGCAGACCTCGAACCCGTCGATGTCGGGCATCATGACGTCGAGCAGGATGATGTCGCACTCGGCTCTCCGGCAGATCGCCAGCGCCTCGGCGCCGTTCGAGGCCGTCATCACGTCGAAATATTCGGCCGAGAGTCTGGCTTCCAGCAACTTGACGTTGGCAGGGACGTCGTCGACGACGAGGATACGCGCGGACACCTGACTCACTCCCTACCCGATAAAACGCCGGACCGTCTCGATGAATTTGCCGACCGAGATCGGCTTGGAAAGATACGCCTCGCAGCCGCCCTCGCGTATGCGCTCTTCGTCACCCTTCATCGCGAACGCGGTCACCGCGACGACGGGAATGTTGCGCAGCTCCGGATCATCCTTGATCCAGCGCGTCACCTCGAGCCCCGACACCTGCGGCAGCTGAATATCCATCAGCACGAGATCGGGACGCATCTTGCGAACGAGATCGAGCGCCTCGTAGCCGTTGCTGGTGCCCGACGTTTGATAGCCGTGCGCCTCCAACAGGTCGCGAAAGAGCTTCATGTTGAGCTCGTTGTCCTCCACGATCAGGACGGTCTTAGCCATCCCGTCCCTCCCAATTGTCAGGAGACCTGTTCGACATCTGACGCCTCAGGCGCCTTCCGCGGGCGCTTCGAAAACTGGATTCAAACTAGCCTCAGATTCGCTCTAGTTTCGTTAAACCCGGGGGCCAACTTTCCGCGATGTGGTTTCCAGTTGCTTGTCTGGGCTTACTAGACTCGGGCATGATGATTCCAAATTAGAGCCCGAAAGTTAACGGAAAGGCAAATCGTCCGCTTGAAAAAGCCTGTTCAAAACCCCCGCGAAGTAGCTGAAATCGTTGCGATTCAAGCCTTATCCTTCGTCGCCGGCGATCCCGAGCGGCTGGGCCTGTTTCTGGCCGAGACAGGCATCGGGCCGGAGACGCTGCGGAACGCGGCCTCCGACCCCAATTTCCTGATCAGCGTGCTCGATTTCGTGCTGCGCGATGACGCGACCGTGAAGGCCTTTGCGGGCGCCTCGGAGCTCCATCCGACCAACATTGCCGCGGCCCGGCAAGTCCTTGGAGATGCGCTGGGTGACCCGCATTGGGAGCGTGACGTGCCGTGACCACTCCTGAGGCGGCCGGGCCCCGCTGCTTCTGCCGGGATTGTCTGGCCGACCAGGGCGTGACCGCACGGCGCTGTTCCGCCTGCGGTTCCCCGCGCCTCGCCCGCCACCGCGCGCTCGCCGCGCTGACCATCGCCCATATCGACTGCGACGCGTTCTACGCGACGGTCGAGAAGCGCGACAATCCCGACATCGCCGACAAGCCCGTGATCATCGGCGGGGGAAAACGCGGCGTAGTGTCGGCCGCCTGCTACATCGCGCGCACTTTTGGCGTGCGCTCGGCCATGCCGATGTTCAAAGCGCTGGAAGCCTGCCCGCACGCGACGGTGATCCGGCCGGACATGGCCAAATACGTCCGCGTCGGCCGCGAGGTGCGCCACGCCATGCAGGCGCTGACGCCACTGGTCGAACCACTCTCGATCGACGAGGCATTTCTCGATCTCTCCGGCACCGAGCGCGTTCACGGCATGATCCCGGCCAAGGTGCTGGCGCGCTTTGCCCGCGACGTCGAACGTGACATCGGCATCACCGTGTCGGTCGGGCTCTCCTGCAACAAGTTTCTGGCCAAGATCGCCTCCGACCTCGACAAGCCGCGCGGCTTTGCGACCCTCGACCAGGAGGAAGCGCGCGTGATGCTGGCCGACAAGCCGGTCGGCTTCATCTTCGGTGTGGGACCGGCGACGCAAGAGCGGCTGGTGCAGCGCGGCTTCCGCATCATCGCGGACCTGCAGAAGGCCGACGAGATCGAGCTGATGCGGCAGTTTCCGAGCGATGGCCGCAGGCTCTGGCGGCTCGCGCGCGGCATCGACGATCGCCGCGTCGAGCCC
The DNA here is from genome assembly GCF_059803455.1 of Bradyrhizobium sp. UFLA05-108. NCBI lineage: Bacteria > Pseudomonadati > Pseudomonadota > Alphaproteobacteria > Hyphomicrobiales > Nitrobacteraceae > Bradyrhizobium > Bradyrhizobium sp. UFLA05-108. Next base: position 3,384 of record NZ_JBANAZ010000047.1, read on the forward strand.
GATCGCGGCGCCAAGACGATTTCCAGCGAGACTACATTCGAGAGCGACATCCGCGACTTCGCGACGCTCGAGAAGATCCTGTGGCGGCTCTGCGAGAAGACCTCGTCACGGCTCAAGAGCAGCGAGCTTGCAGGCTCGACCATCACGTTGAAGCTGAAGACCGCCGACTTCCGCCAGCGCACCCGCTCACAGTCGATCAACGCGCCGACGCAGCTTGCCGCAAAGATATTTTCGATCTGCCGCGAGATGCTGGCCAAGGAGATCGACGGCACCGCCTTCCGCCTCATGGGCGCCGGCGTCAGCGCACTCCGCACGGGCTCGGCCGCCGACGATACCGACATGCTCGACCGGCGCGCCGCCCACGCCGAACGCGCCATCGACGGCTTGCGCAAGAAGTTCGGCAGCGCCGCCGTGATCCGCGGGATTGCCTATGACGGGCCGGAGAAGGCCGAGCAGGAGTGAGGGACAGCATGTCCCTGCCCACATACCGGCGTCATGCCCCGGCTCGACCGGGCATCCAGTACGCCGCGGCTTCTCGATTGATCACGACCGCCTCTGAGCGCGTGCGCCAATCTACGATCGCGCCTCAATCCGCGACCGCCACCGCCTCGATCTCGATCAGCCATTCCGGCGCCGCGAGCGCCGTGACACCGACGAGCGTGCTCGCCGGCGGGTCCATGCCTTCGAAGAAGGCGGAGCGCGCCTTGCCGATGATCGGACGGAGTTCAGGTTTGTAGCCGACCACGAAGGTCGTGATCTTCACGATGTTGGCGTAGGTCGCACCCGTAGCCTTGAGCGCGAGACCAAGATTCTGCATCACCTGCGTCGTCTGCGCTGCAAGATTGCCTTCGCCGACCACCCGTCCCTCCTCGTCCACGGAGACCTGCCCCGAGATGTAGATCGTGCGCGCGCCGGAGGCCGTGACGACGTGGGAATAGGCCGGGTTGTGGTGCAGGCCGCTCGGGCGGAGATGGTCGATTTTCGGCATGTGTGCCTCCCTGATGTTTGTGATTGGGAGGGAGCGTAGCGGGGGACAGAGCTCAAAGCCAGACCGTCATTGCGAACACAGCAAAGCGACGAAGTGCCGGACCCTCAGCCTGAGGAGCGCGCTCTTCGCGCGCGTCTCGAAGGGCGAGGCCACCAGCGGGGCCTTCATCCTTCGAGACGCGCGTTCCGCGCTCCTCAGGATGAGGAATTAAGGTTGGACTATCTCGCGCCCCCCGGAATGATGACGCTTGTCAATTACACGGCTTCGTATCCTTGACGTCGAACTTGCCGAGTGCGCCCGAGATGACGAAATCGTTGTAGTCGAGCACCAGCGCGCGGGAGACACCGTTTTCGTAGAGCTCGAACGACATCGCGTAGACGGGGGTCTGCTCCCCCTCTTTCTGCTGGGCTTCGCGATCGAAATAGCTGACCGTGACCGGCCAGCGCGTCAGCGACTTCATGTGCTCGTCCGCTGTCGACGGATCGGGCGAGGACGCCGCGCGGTCGGCCGGGATCGGCTGCCCGATCACGGTCAGCGTGTTGTAGACCTTCTCGCCATTGTCGGAGCCGTCATAGACGGAAAGCTCGAGCAGCGACTTGCCCTCCTTGGCGGCGGCAATGATGCGCTGGATCTGCTCGGTCGGAAACACCGTCCTGCCGTCGAGCGTGAAAGTCTTCGGCGCCGGCAGCTTCAATTTGACGTTGATGTGGTCGCCATCGCGCTCGGCCGATCCATCGACCTGGCTCGAGTCGACGTCGTTCATTCGCGTCTCGATCTTGAAGCGATAGCTTTTGCCGGCCGCGTCCTCCCAGGAATTGGAGCGGAGGTCGCTGAGCGTGACCTTGCCCTCACCGCTGTCGAGCTCGGAGACCTGGCGGAATTCCGACGTGTAGCCCTCGCAGGAATTGCCGGCGAAATTGTAGAGGATGCGCCCGCGCGCGCTGTTGATCGAACTCGAACGCGACTTGACCAGGCTTAAATCGTACAGGGCCTGATGCGAGAGGAACGGACCATTCGCGGCCTCAGCCCTGCCAGAAACGCCAACAGCCACAACCGCGAGCGCCATGACACCGAGCGACGTCCGGAAAAGGTGCACCATGAATATTCCTTGGGAAATCGAGATTCGTCATTTTAATGACCGGCGCATTGCGTCGCAACTGCGGCCGCTTCACGGAAAGTTGCGCTTTTTCCCAGAAAATCGCAGCCTTGCCTCGGAAACATGCAACCCTGCCGGGCGTCCGGGCCATCGCCTCGCCGCCTTGCATGTCACCGCGCAATCGGCGAAACAGGCGCGCCGGCCGGCTTGAGGCCGGGCAGAATTTCCAGATGACATCGAGGTCGGAACATGGCGGGCACGGTCGAGCAGAAACTGGCGGAACAGGGCATCAAGCTGCACGAGGCCCCCACTCCCGTGGCCAATTACGTGCCGTTCGTGCGGACCGGCAACCTCCTCTTCGTTTCGGGCCAGCTCTGCTTCGATCCCACCGGCACGCTGATCGCCAAGGGCAAGCTGGGCGCCGGCGTCTCCATCGAAGAGGGTGCAGCGGCGGCGCGCGGCTGCGCCATCAACTTGCTGGCGCAGGTCAAGGCGGCGCTCGGCGATCTCGACAAGGTCGTGCGCGTCGTGCGGCTCGGCGGCTTCATCAACTCGGCGCCGGATTTCGTCGACGGGCCGAAGGTGCTGAACGGCGCCTCCGACCTGATGGTCGCTGCCTTCGGCGACAAGGGCCGCCATGCCCGCACCACCGTCGGCGTCGCCTCGCTGCCGGCGGACGCGGCGGTCGAGGTCGAAGGCCTGTTCGAGGTCGCCTGATCCGGGAGCAACAGACGTGCGTGCTCCGGATTGGCTGACGGCGCGGCCGGTCGCGCACCGCGGCCTGCATGACATCTCACGTGGTATCGTCGAGAACATGCCGGGCGCCGTGCAGGCTGCGATCGCGGGCAATTTCGCCATCGAGGTCGACATCCAGCTCTCCGCCGATGGCGAGGCCATGGTGCATCACGACCATGCGCTCGGCCGCCTGACCGAGGACGAGGGCGAGCTGATCAAGAAGACCGCGGCCGAGCTCAGGGCTGTCAAGTTCAAGGACACGCCCGAGCGGATGATGTCGTTGTCCGACCTCTGCGCCATGGTCGCCGGTCGGGTTCCGCTGGTGATCGAGGTGAAGAGCCATTTTGGCGGCGACCGCAAGCTCGTGAAGCGGATGGCGGAGGTGCTGGCCTCCTATGACGGCCCCGCCGTCGGCATGTCCTTCGATCCCGACCAGGTGCTGGCGCTGCGGGAGCTGTTGCCGTCACGCCCGCGCGGTATCGTGGCGCAGCGGACCTATGAGGACGAGTACTGGGCAAAGCTCACGCAGGCACAGCGCGACGGCATGCTGTACTTGCGCCACGGCGTTCAGACCCAGCCGCATTTCGTCGCCTTCAAGGTCGATCATCTGCCGGCGCCGGCGCCATGGATCGCGCGCAACGTGTTCGGCTGCGCGCTGCTCGGCTGGACCGTGCGCACGCCGGAACAGCGGGCGCAGGCCGGACAATATGCAGACCAGATGATCTTTGAGGGGTTCGTGCCGTAGGGAGTCTGCCTTCCCAACGTCGTCCTGGCGAAAGCCACAACCTCACCCTGGATCCTGGCTTTCGCCAGGACGACACGTGGATGGACCTGAGCATTCATCCCCCGGTGTGAGTTCCTGCCCCCTTGAAGTCGCTGCTGCAATGCACGATCTTCGGCTAGTGGGTTCTTCAAGACACGCGATGGCATCATCCGAAATCACGCTCGAGGCCGTGCCTTCCATTGGCGACGTTTCCGCTGAGGGTTGGGACGCCTGCGCCAATCCTGCTCGTGTCTGCAACGGCAAGGACGCGGGAACTTCATCCGGGCTGGCCGGCGCCTCCATCGCGCTCTCAAAACCGGCCTATAACCCCTTCGTCTCCCATGCCTTTTTTTCAGCAGCGGAGAATTCGGGTTCAGCAACTGCGCGGACCGGCTGGGGAGCACGGCATCTCGTTGCCAAGCTCAACGGCCGCGTCGCAGGCGTTGTGCCCTGCTATCTGAAATCGCATTCGCAGGGCGAGTACGTTTTCGACCGCGGCTGGGCCGACGCCTATCAGCGCGCTGGCGGGCGCTACTATCCCAAGCTGCAGGTCTCGGTTCCCTTCACACCGGCAACCGGCCCGCGCCTTCTGATCCGCGACGGGGTTGATCGCGAGCGCATTGCCTCCGCGCTGGCGAGCGGGCTGATCGCGTTGTGTGGGGTGAGCAAGGCCTCCTCGGTCCACGTCACCTTCGCGCGCGAGGCCGAATGGAAGCTGCTCGCCGAGCACGGCTTCCTGCAACGGACCGACCAGCAGTTCCACTGGCACAACGATGGCTTCGCGACCTTCGACGACTTCCTCGCCACCCTGAATTCGCGCCACCGCAAATCGATCAAGCGCGAGCGGCGCGATGCGCTTGCCGCCGGCATCAGCATCCACTGGCTCACCGGAAGCGACATCACCGAGGAGGCCTGGGACGCGTTCTTCGAGTTCTACATGGAGACGGGCTCGCGCAAATGGGGCCGCCCGTATCTGACGCGCGAATTCTTCTCGCTGATCGGCGAGACCATGAGCAACGACGTGCTGTTGGTGATGGCCCGCCGCAATCACCGCTGGATTGCGGGCGCCATCAACTTCATCGGCTCGGACACGCTGTTCGGCCGCAACTGGGGCGCGGTCGAGCATCATCCGTTCCTGCATTTCGAGGTCTGCTACTACCAGGCCATCGACTTTGCGATCAAACACGGCTTGACGCATGTCGAGGCCGGCGCGCAAGGCGAGCACAAGATCGCGCGCGGGTATCTGCCGCGAACGACGCATTCGGCGCATTTCATCGCCGATCCAGGCCTGCGCCGGGCCATCGACGATTACCTCAAGCGCGAGCGCGCCTATGTCGCGGAAGCCGGCCGCGAGCTCGCCGATCTGGGCCCGTTCCGCAAGGGCGCCGAAGAGGCGCCTTGACGGCTTCTTCGAGGTGATGACAGTAAGGCCGCAACTTCAGGAGCTGCCGCATGACCGCCTACGATCCCAACAATATCTTCGCAAAGATCCTGCGCGGCGAATTCCCCTGCTACAAGGTCTACGAGGACGAGCACGTGCTCGCGTTCCTCGACATCATGCCGCGCTCGCCCGGCCATACGCTCGTCATCCCGAAAGCCCCGGCCCGCAATATCCTCGACATCAAGCCCGACGACTACGCCCATGTCGCGCGCGGCGCGCACAGGATCGCTGCCGCCGCGATGAAGGCGTTCGATGCCGACGGCATCACCGTGCAGCAGTTCAACGAGCCCGCCGGCGGCCAGGTCGTGTTTCACCTGCACATGCACGTGATGCCGCGCCACGACGGCGTCGCACTGCTGCCGCCGGCGAGCCGCAAGGAAGACGGCAAGGTGCTGGAAGAGCATACGGCGAAGCTGATCGCGGCGTTGAAGGGCTAGGTCCTTCCCCTCGGCAACGACGACGGTGAGACCGTCACTCCGTCTCGAAATCCCCGGCCTGCGGCGCGGCAAGCGGCGTGAACTCGCAGCGGTCCGGCTTGATGTCGATCAGCGGCGTGTTGTCGATGCAGTCGAGGCCGCGCACCAGGATGGTGTTGCCCTCGATGCCGACCAGCTTGACGATCGAGGTGCCTATCGGATTGGGCCGCACCGGCGAACGCAGCGAAAACGTGCCGCGGGTCTTTTCGTTGTTCTTCGGGCTCTGCAGGATGATGTCGCGACGCGACCGGTCGAGCCAGTAGAGCACTTCGAGATTGCTGTAGAAATCGACGCCCTTGATCGCCGGCACGAAGGGCTCAAAAATCTCCAGCCGGCACACGGGGCCGTCATGCCGCCCCTGCCGCGGCGTCTCCAGCCGCGAGGTCCAGGGCGTGCGGATCCGGCCGATGAAGACCAGGCCGGCGTCCTGCGTCGCCGGCAGCTCGATCGCGACCTCGCCTTCGCGGAGCTCATTTTCGCGAACCATTTTTCTGTTCCTTGCTGTTCGAGCAGAGTCTAACCGATCAGCGCGCTGCGGCAAACACGGCTCTCTCCCCTCATCCTGAGGAGCGCGGAACGCGCGTCTCGAAGGATGAAGGCCACCAGCCGGGGCTGCATGGTTCGAGACGGCCGCTCCGCGGCCTCCTCACCATGAGGAGCAGCAGCTACCCCAGCCACCACCTGCCGGCCAGCATGAACAGCTCGCCGGTGACGACGCCGGCAAAGATCGAGCGGCGTGTCAGCATGAAGACGATGAAGCCCGCAACCACCGCGCCATAGCGTAGCACGTCCGGCACGCTGGCGAGCGCGCCCGGCGGCTGGACCACGATCTGGGCGATGACGCCGGCCAGGATCGCGGTCGCCACCGCCCTCACCCAGACCAGAAGCTCCGAGCCCTCGTCGATGCCGCCGCCGAACCACAGGCCCAGCATGCGCCATATCTGGTTGGGAATAACGCCGGCCACGAACAGCACGGCAAGCGCATGCCAATCGCCGATGAAGGCACTCATGTGCGCGCCTCCCGCCAAAGATGAACGCCATAGGCGATGGTGCCCGCCACGACACCGCTGACGAGGATGTCGAGGCCGCTGTTCATCTTCGCGGCCAGCGGATAGAGCACGAGCCCGAGCACCAGCGCGACGACGTCGGCGATCTCGCGGCTGTTGCGCGCGGTCGAGAACAGGAACGACAACGGCGTGAGCAGCAGGATCGCCGCGCCCAGCGTCTGCGTGAGGTTGGCGGCGAGGAAATAGCCGACCGTATTGGCAGTCAGGCACACCGAGACCAGGCCGCAGCCGAGCCCGTGGACGAAGGCAATGCGTCGCTCGCGCGGCACCTGCGGCAGGAAGCGATGGCATTCGACCCACAGTGTCACGGCGGTGAGATGCGCCGCGAAGATCATTTCGCGCCGTTTTGTCGTCGGCGTGCGCATCAGCGGCAGGACCGACACCACCATCGGAAACAGCCGGATGGCGCTGACCGTAACGGCGATCGCCGACTGGATGATGGTCGCCCCGGAGCCAAGCGTGGTGATCAGGATGATCTGCGCCGGCCCCGCCCAGACGAACAGCGTCGAGGCCAGCGCCCACGCCAGGCTGAAATGCGTGTCGTGGGCGAGCGCCCCGATGCCGAGATAGGTCACGAACAGCACGACGGTGAGGATGGTCTGCGTGATCGAGCGCAGCCCCCACGCAAAAGCGCGGAAGGCACTGTGCCATTCAGGTGAATCGAGCGGAGGAAGCGCCACGGAGAGACTTGGTCGGGAGAGGAATCGTGCCTGCATAACGGGCAATACGAAGCGTCACGTCAAGGAACCAGGCGGCGGGGCTGGCATGCACGCGCACCAACCGCCCGTCATTCCGAGCGCGACCCGGAAGCCCCTACCCCGTAACGCCCCTGTTCTTCAGCACGAAGCAGGCACCGCCGGCTCTACGGATGCGGTTGCAGAGATCATCCGCCTCTGGCCGCGTATCGGCACCGATGCGCACCTGATAGAAGGTGTGGGTGCCGCGGCTGCGCATCACCGAGGAAAGCAAGCTCGGGTCGCGATCGCCGACCACCGAGCTCAGGCGCGTGACCGCGCGGGAATACATCGCGAGCGCCTTGTTGCGGTCGAAGCCGGCGGCGAGCTGCACGCCCCAGATCTTCGCGGCGGCAAGCTCGACGTGCTGCTCGAGCCCGGCGACGAACGGGTTGGGCGCGCGCTTGAGCAGCGCCATCAGTTCGCGGCAGCTCGTCGGCGGTGAGCTTTGCAGCGTCTTGCCGCCGCGCCCGGCCGCCTTCCAGTCCTCGACTGTCGAGCCGGTGATGGCGACGACGTAGTTGCGCGTCTGCTCGGGCATGCCGCCGGTGCCGGCGAGCCACTCCAGCACGCGGCGGGGACCGGCATTGTAGGCGGCCGCCGCAAGCCCGAGATTGCCGAACTGGCTGCGCAGCTCGTTCAGGAATTCCGCCGATTTCGGCAGCGCCTGCACCGGATTGAAGGGATCAAGCAGCCCGCGCTCGCTCGCGGTGCCCGGCATGAACTGCGCGATGCCCTGCGCGCGCTCACCGCTGCGCGTCACCGGGCCGACCGCGTCGCTCTGGAACCGGCTCTCCTGCCAGATCACGCGGGCAAAGAATTCGAGCGGCAGGCTGGCATCGCGCGCCGCCGCCTCGATGATCAGGCAGATCGATTCCCGCGTGTCGCTCTCGCGCGCCGCCTCCGCGGGCTTTGCCGGCGGCATCGCGAGCTCCTCGACGCTCGGCACGGCGACGTCAGTCTTCGCTGGCGAATTGTCCCAGGCCGCCGCCGGCGCAACCAAGAACAGCGAGGCGGCGGCCTGGCAGAGCGCATATCGGGCTCGTGTCATTGGCAGGTACCGGCGATATCGGGCAGATCGGCTTGAACTCCAAGGCCCTTGAACTTCAAGGCACTTGAACTCCAAGGCACTTGAACTCCAAGGCCAAGCCAACTAGCAACTGGCGGCATAATCAACGCAGGCCGGGGCGGAATGGCAACAATCTATTTTGATCTCGACGGCACGCTGACCGATCCGAAGCCGGGGATCACCCGCTCGATCCAGTATGCGCTGGAACGGCTCGGACAGCACGTCCCGAGCGAAGACGATTTGACCTGGTGCATCGGGCCGCCGCTGCATGCGAGCCTCAAGAAGCTCACCGGAACCGACGAGCTCGCCGACCGGGCGCTGCTGCTCTATCGCGAGCGCTTTGCCGATATCGGTCTGTTCGAGAACGAGGCGTATTCCGGGATCGAGGAGACCCTGTCCGCGCTCTCTGCGACGGGTGCGCGCATGTTCGTGGCGACCAGCAAGCCGGCGGTGTACGCGACCCGGATCGTCGATCATTTCGGCCTCAAGCGTTATTTCGAGCAGGTGTTCGGATCCGAGCTCGACGGCACGCGCGTCGACAAGGGCGACCTCCTGGCTTACGCGCTCGACACCGCCAGGGTCGATCCGCAAACGGCTGTCATGATCGGCGACCGCAGCCACGACGTGGTCGGCGCCCGGAGGAACGGCATGACGTCCATCGGCGTGCTCTATGGCTATGGCAGCGAGGCTGAGCTCAGGGAGGCCGGGGCGCATCATATCTGCGCCGCGCATCCCGAGCTGCTCGCCCATTGCGCGACGCGCGCCGCGTGAACGTCAGGCACTGACGATCGCGATCCGCCGGTCAGCTCGCTGCCGCCGCGATATCCGCAGGCTCGACGCTGTCGACCGGCAGCGCGAACTGCTCGACCCGCTTATACGGCCTCTTGTTGAGCAAGAGCCGCGTCACGTCGGGCCGCGAATAGTGCCCGGCCGGATCGGCGGCGTTCTTGGCGACGCCGATGGCGCCGAGATCGATCTCTGCGACCAGAAGCCCTTCCTGATCCGGCGCCAGCTTGTCGCCGATCTGGCTGCCGTCGGGGCCGTAGATCGCGGCAAAGCCGCCACCGGCATGCAACAGCGCATGCTTGTCCGGCCGGTCGCAGAGCTCATCGATCATCGCCTGAGAGACGGTCGCGCAAGGCGCAAGCACGAAGCACGAGCCCTCCACCGCATAGACGCGCGACGCGGCGTTGTTCACCTCTGCTCCCAAGGCGGGCGCGAAAGGATCATAGAGCGAGAAGCTCGGCCAGGACGCCACATGCACCTGCTCGTTCTGGGCGTACATCGCGTATTTCGACAGCGGCTGGAGATGCTCCCAGCAGCACAGCGCGCCGAGCCGTCCGATGTCGGAGCGGTCGTGGACGGCAAGATCGCTGCCGTCGCCTTCGCCATAGACGGTGCGCTCGGCGTGGGTCGGCCTCAGCTTGCGACGCTTTGCAATGGTCTCGCCATCAGGTCCGATCAGCCATTGCGCGATGTAGAGGCTGCCGCCGTCGCGCTCGGAGAGCCCGATGACCGCGGTCAGGCCGGCTCTGCGCACGGCCTGCCGCAGCTTTTCGGCCTGCGGGCTGTCGTAGGCGAGCGAATTGTCGAAATAGCGCTGCACGAAGCCGCGGCCGATCGACCAGGCCGGCGAGTCCAGCCAGATATGCCAGGGGTATCCGGGGATGAACACCTCCGGGAAAGCGATTAGCTTCGCACCCTTTCCTGCGGCCTCCTCGATCAGCGCGATCGACTTGTCGACCGACGCATCAAGGTCGAGCCAGGCCGGCGCCGCCTGCACCACCGCGACCCTGTATTTCGGATGTTCGATGCCCATTCCCGCCTCCATGCTCCCTGGGACAGGGCCGCTTTCCAGTTGATCGAAGGCCCAAGTCCGATGCAATCTTCCGACGCAGTCTATTGAGCCACGGCCGGACGACGCCTGCTCGACCGCCATGGCATGAAAATTCGACCGGGACGACGGCGTGGTATGTGAAAGGAAGGCCTGCCGATGACCATCCAGTTCACGACGGACGGCAGCCCCGGCCACCGGCGCCTGGCGCTCTGGCAGGACATCGTCTGCGACGTCTTCGTCGAGCTCGACTGCAAGTCGGATCTCGGCAGCGCCTTCCGCGGCTCGGTGACACAAGCCTCCCTTGGGCGCGCGGTCTGTTCGGATGTCTGCTCGGACCGTCAGCACGTCTTCCGCACGCCGTCACGGATCGCCCGCTCGGATCTCGACTTCGTCCTGATCGCGCTGGGCAATCAGGGCGTCGGCGGCGTGGTGCAGGATGGCCGCGAGACCGTGATCCATCCCGGCGAATTCGCCCTCTACGACACCACACGGCCCTATGAGCTGAAGTTCGATCACGCCTTCACGCAGACCATCTTCAAGGTGCCACGCGAAATGCTACAGCGGCGCCTCGGAGCCACCGAGGCTCTAACGGCGATATCGTTCGGCGACGCACCGCTGCAAATGCTCGCTTACGATTTCATCTTCAAGCTTTGCCACACCGCCGATCAGATTGATCCGCAGCATGCCGTCGCGCTCTCCGAGCAGGCGGTCGATCTCGTCGCCATGGCGCTGAGCGAACGGCTCGGCAAGACGTCACTGCCCTCCTCGACGCATCGCTCGGCCCTACTCTACCGGCTGAAGATGCATATCCGCAGTCATCTCGCCGAGCCCGATCTGTCGTTGTCGGATACCGCAGCCGCGCTGGGCATCTCGCCGCGCTATGTCAACGATCTCCTCAGCCGGGAGCACACCTCATTCCAGCGCTATGTGCTCGCAGAGCGGCTTGCCCAATGCAGGCGCGATCTCGCCTCGCCCGCGCTCGCAGGCCGTCAGGTCGGCGAGATTGCGTTCGCCTGGGGCTTCAACGACCTTTCGCATTTCGGTCGCGTCTTTCGCGAGCATTTCGGAATGTCGCCGCGCGACTTCCGGCAGAGCCAATTGCCGCACTAGACTGGAAATGATTTGATGCTTTGCGCCAATCTTGCGGTCCGTTTTCGCACAAGGACCGTCCGGCTGATCCTGACGCTCGTGCGCAGCGCTGCGCTGGCGTTGGCACTTTTTGTCTGCACCTCCGGCTCCATGGCCCAGGAGGGGACCACCAAGCTGGAGACCACCAAGCTCCGGGTCGCGACTCGAATAGTGCCTCCCTTGGTCATCGAGAAGAACGGCACCCTGAGCGGCTTCAGCGTTGAGCTCTGGAACGGCATTGCGGAGCGGCTGCATCGCGAGACCGAGTACGTCATCACGCCCGACGTCGCTGAGTTGCTTGCGGCCGTGGAAAGCGGGCGGGCAGATCTCGGAATCGCAGCCATCTCGATCACATCCGAGCGGGAGAACAGGTTCGACTTCTCCCAACCGATCCTGAATTCGGGACTGCAGATCCTGGTGCGCGGTACCGCCGCCAATGTCGAGCCGAATCCGCTGCTCGAGTTCGTGGAGCTCTTCTTCTCCCGCACTCTCCTGATCTGGCTTGGCATTGCGCTGCTCCTGATCCTCATTCCGGCGCATCTGATTTTCCTGGTGGAGCGACATCATCATAACGGAATCATCCCAACCAGCCGGTATTTTCCGGGAATCTTCCATGCGATGTTTTGGGCTGCAGGCACGCTGGCGACCCAGGCGGATCAAATGCCCCGGCACTGGATCGCTCGCATCGTCGCCGTGTTGTGGATGTTCACGGGCGTGGTCTTCGTAGCCTTCTATACGGCGCAACTGACGGCATCGCTGACGGTCCAGCAGATCAGGGGACCGATCAACAGTCCGCAGGATCTCGTCGGCAAGCGCGTCGGCACGACACGGGGAAGCACGGCCACACTCTATCTGAACGAGGTCAAGGCCGAGGTCCGCGAATTCGATAAAGTCGATGACCTCTACAAGGCCCTGCTGGACCAGGAGGTCGACGCGGTCGTCTTCGATTCACCTGCGCTGCTTTATTACACAACCCACGACGGCAGAGGATTGGCACGGACCGTCGGCAGTGTCTTCCATCGGGAAGACTACGGCATCGTCTTTCCGACCGGCAGCCCGCTGCGCAAGCACGTGAACGAAGCGCTTCTCGCACTGCGCGAGAGCGACGCGTATCAGCGGATTCACGAGGAATGGTTCGGCAAGCGCTAGGCCGATCCGACGCGCTCGGAGGAGCCACCACAGATCCCCGCCGTTTTCGACGCCTCGCGGACCGACGCAATTTATCCAATACGAGCGTCGCGCGCGATGCCGCCGATGTGACCGATCGTGAAGCCGCGGGAGATTGCGGCGCCGCGAGGCGAGCCTCACCTATGCTTGGTGGCAGGTTCCATCGGGGAGAACGCAATGCGTCCCATCTTGCTTTTGAGCCTTCTGATCGCGTTGTCGAGTGCTGCCAACGCCGCGCCGGTGCATCACACGCACCGGCACTATGCCGTTGACCCTGCCGCTCGCGTGTTCAGGGATCCCATGTCGAGCTATGGCTATGCGCCGCCTCGGGCGCCGGCCCCCTATCTGTACGCGCCGAGCTATCAACCCGATGCGACGTATGACAGCCCCTACAAGAATTGGGGCGGCTAGCTGATATCGCGTGCAGCCGGTCGTTTCGCACGGTTGCGCGTCACGCATTGACGTGCGTCAAGCCGAGGTTTCCCGAACGTGCCATGGTGCACGCGCGAGGATCGTCGATGCGCCGATTTGCCATGAAGGCACTGTTCACCGCCCTCCGGCTCAACCGAGAGGACAGGACGCGGATCGATTGGGATCGCAATGTCCTGATCTTCTCGACGGCGGTCACTGCGGGTCTGATCACGCTCTACGTCTTCGGCAAGGCGACGGCGCGCTGGTAGCAGCCTCTCCACTTCGGCTCAACCTTTCAGCATGCGCGTGTATTGGCGCGGCGTCATGCCACTCAAGGCACGGAAGCGCTGCGTGAAGTGACTCTGGCTGCTGAACCCGCAGGCGAGCGCGACCTCGGCAAGTGGAATATCGACTGTCGCCAACAGTTGCTTCGCGCGCTCGATACGACGGCGTAAAACAAAGCCGTGCGGGGTTTCACCCGTGGCACGCTTGAACATGCGCGCGAAATAATACGGGCTGAGCTCGGCGACCCCAGCAAGATCCTCGATGCCGAGTGGCCGGTCGAGATGGGTTTCGACAAAGTCGGTGATGCGTCGCAGTCGCGCCGGCGGGATACCGCCACGCGTCCGCAGCGCTGCCGGACCACGCGTGGTGAGGCGCGCGACTACATAGGCAAGGAGCGTCTGCGCGGCATGGCCAAGCGTCACCCGCTCCGCCGGCTCATCCCAGGCAAGAGGCAGCATGGCCTGGCGTATCAACGTCTCGATGTGGGGATCGCGAAAATACGTCTCATCGCGCAGGTCGATGGCGGCAGGATCGGCGTGAAGCGCCTCCACGGCGGCGCGCTCGAAGGCCGCGCGCGCGACATAAAGGTGGAACATGGCGATGGGACCGCTGACGTCCCAATCGCTGGTGAGACCGCGCGGCATGGTGCAGAGGCTGCCGGCGCCGTGACTGCCGATGCGCTCCCCGTCGCGACGACGATAGATGCCTTCGCCGCCACGCAGATAAAGGCTAATCGTGTGATGGTTGGGCGCGGCGTAGCGCGTGAAGGCCGTCTCGTCGCGCTCCCACAATGCCACCGCCAGGCCGCCGCCGAGCGCGACGGCGCTCCGCAACGACACATGGGCACCCTTGAGGCAGTCGAAGACGGTGAATCCCTGGAGACCGGACATCGCTAGCCGTATGGCGGTTGAAGACGCGTCCGATTAGAGCAAAAGAGCCATCGCGCCACAACGTCAGGCGCCTCGGACGCCGCGCTTTTGGAGCAAGATCCTGACAAGAACAGGCAGCGTTGCGACAGACAAGCTAGCAAGAGCCGGACTAGGGATCGCGGACTCCAACGATCGAGTGCCATGACCGCTCTGCTCTTCATCACCGTCGTCCTTGCCTGGGGCTTCACCTGGTTCGCGATCAAGCTGCAGCTCGGGATCGTCGCTCCGGAAATCTCGATCCTTTGGCGTTTCGCTCTCGCGACGGCCTTGATGTGGGCTGGCCTTGCGGCAACAGGGCGGTTGCAGCGCGTCGACTTGCAGCAGCATGGCTGGTTCGCGGCCATGGGCATCTGCCTCTTCTGCGTCAACTATATCCTCACCTATGCCGCGATCGGCCATGTCGCGAGCGGCGTCGCCTCCGTCATCTTCACGACGGTCACGATATTCAATCCGCTCAACCAATGGCTCTTCCGGGGCGAGCGCCCGAGCCGGCGCATCCTCAGCGCCGGTTTGCTGGGAATGGTCGGCATCATCCTCCTTTTCGGCGAGGCGTTCGCGGGCGTTGCGGTCGATGCCGGCACGGCGCTCGGCGTTGCGCTGCAGCTCGCCGCGGCGCTTGTCTTCTCGCTCGGCAATTTCGCCTCCTTGCGTGCCACGGCGAACGGGACGAACCTTCCCAACGCCGTCGCCCGGGCCATGACGTGGGGCACGGTCTTCCTCGCTCTCTTCTGTCTGGCACAAGGCGCAGCCTTCGTGATCGACCCCTCGCCCACCTACCTCCTCAGCCTGCTCTATCTCGCGGTGATCGGCACGATCGCGGCGTTTCTCGCCTATCTCTCGCTGGTGGCGCGGTTGGGTGCCGATCGCGCCGCTTATGTGACGGTGCTCTACCCCGTGGTCGCGCTCGCCGTCTCCAGCGCCTTCGAGGCCTACCCCTGGTCGCCCTGGTCGATCACCGGATTGGCACTCGTTGGCCTCGGCAATGTCGTCCTCTTCGTGCGCCTGCCGCCGAGCCGAGCCGCGACTTTGGAGCGAGCCGCGACGCGGGCTTGATGTCCTGCTGCGCCCGGGGGACGGCTACGGCAGCATTCGCCGCTTCATCCCACCCTGCCCGCGCGTCCGCCGCACAACCTGTGCGTGGCTTAACCATTTGGCATGCCTGCCACTTGCCCTCGCGCACTGGTTGCGCTTGATTTGCGGCGGGGATTTTAGGGGCATTTCATGCGAATATTTGGAATTGTGGCGCTCGGCGTCATGCTGGGCGGCTGCGCGTCGGTCACGCGCGGCACGACGGAAAACATCGCCATTTCATCAACACCATCCGGCGCCGAGGCGGTTGTTTCGGGACTTGACGTGCCGACCACCTGCACCACGCCATGCTCGGTCGTTGCCAAGCGCAACGCCGATATTTCCATCACCTTCCAGAAGCCGGGTTACGAGTCACAGGTGGTCCAGCTGCAACGCGACATCCCGGGCACCGGAGCCGCCGGCTTTGCCGGCAATCTGCTGCTGGGAGGTGTCGTGGGCATGGGCGTCGACGCGGTAACGGGCGCGGCAACCGACCACAAGCCCAATCCAGTCATCGTCACGATGCAGCCTTCGGCTCCGCCGCCGCGCGCGCCGGCGCCGGCTGCGAGAAAGCCGCGTCCGCCGAAGGCGCCCGAAGCCGGCACCTAAGCCTGCTCCGCAGATCGACAAAAAAGGCCGGCTCTTCAGCCGGCCTTTTTCAATTCATGACGCTCCCGATCAAACCTTGACCAGCGGCCCCTTGGAGGTCGGCCCCTTGGAGGGGCCGCCGGGACCGCCCGGCTTGGACTTGCCTGACGGCGGGCGCTTGCGGGTGCCGGGCAGCTTCTCCTGCTTCGGCGTGACCGGGCCCTCGACGAACTCGAAGCCAATCTTGTCCTTCTCGGCGTCGGCCTCGTCCTTGACCAGCACGACGCGGACATGGCCGCCGCCCTTGAGCTTGCCGAACAGGACCTCGTCGGCGAGCGGCTTCTTGATGTGCTCCTGGATCACGCGGGCCATCGGCCGCGCGCCCATCTGCTCGTCATAGCCGTGCTTGATCAGCCAGGCCTTGGCCTCCTCGGAGAGCTCGATCGTGACGTCGCGGTCGCCGAGCTGGGCCTCGAGCTGGAGCACGAACTTCTCCACCACCATGCCGATCACATCGGCATTGAGATGGGCGAAGGAGACGATGGCGTCGAGACGATTGCGGAACTCCGGCGCGAACTGCCGGTTGATCGCCTCGTGGTCGTCGCCTTCCCGCTTGGAGCGGGTGAAGCCGAAGGCCTGCCTGGCAAGGTCGGCCGCGCCGGCATTCGTGGTCATGATCAGGATCACGTTGCGGAAGTTGACCTGCTTGCCATTGTGATCGGTGAGCCGGCCGTGGTCCATGATCTGGAGCAGCACGTTGTAGAGATCGGGGTGCGCCTTCTCGATCTCGTCGAGCAACACCACGCAATGCGGATGCTGGTCGACGCCGTCGGTGAGCAGACCGCCCTGGTCGAAGCCGACATAGCCGGGAGGCGCGCCGATCAGGCGCGACACGGTGTGCCGCTCCATGTATTCGGACATATCGAAGCGCAACAGCTCGACGCCGAGGCTGGAGGCAAGCTGCTTTGCGACTTCGGTCTTGCCGACGCCTGTGGGCCCTGAGAACAGGTAGCAGCCGATCGGCTTCTCCGGTTCGCGCAGGCCGGCACGCGCCAGCTTGATCGAGGCGGACAGCGACTCGATCGCCTTGTCCTGCCCGAACACGACGCGTTTCAAGGTCTGCTCGAGATGCTTGAGCACCTCGGCATCGTCCTTCGACACGCTCTTCGGTGGGATCCGCGCCATCGAGGCGATCGTGGTCTCGATCTCCTTGATGCCGATCGTCTTCTTGCGCTTGTTCTCGGCAACCAGCATCTGCGCCGCACCGGATTCGTCGATCACGTCGATCGCCTTGTCCGGCAGCTTGCGGTCGTGGATGTAGCGCGAGGAGAGCTGCACCGCGGCCTCAATGGCCTCGTTGGTGTATTTCAGCCGGTGGTAGTCCTCGAAGTACGGCTTCAGCCCCTTGAGGATCGCGATCGCGTCCTCAACCGTCGGCTCGTTGATGTCGATCTTCTGGAAGCGCCGCACCAGCGCGCGGTCCTTCTCGAAATGCTGACGGTATTCCTTGTAGGTGGTCGAGCCCATGCAGCGGATAGTGCCCGAGGCGAGTGCCGGCTTGAGCAGGTTCGAGGCGTCCATCGCGCCGCCCGACGTCGCACCCGCACCGATCACGGTGTGGATCTCGTCGATGAACAGGATGGCGTTGGGATGCGCCTCGAGCTCCTTCAGCACCTGCTTCAGGCGTTCCTCGAAGTCGCCGCGATAGCGCGTGCCGGCGAGCAGCGTGCCCATGTCGAGCGAGAACACGGTTGCCGCCGCCAGAACCTCCGGCACCTCGCTGTCGACGATGCGCTTTGCAAGGCCTTCCGCGATCGCGGTCTTGCCGACACCGGCCTCGCCCACGAACAACGGGTTGTTCTTCTGCCGGCGGCAGAGCACCTGGATGGCGCGGTTGATCTCGGAATTGCGGCCGATCACCGGATCGATCTTGCCGTCGCGCGCCTTCTTGTTGAGATTGACGCAGTAGGTCTCGAGCGCCTCGCCTTTTTTCTTGGAGTCCTCGTTGCCCTTTGTCTCGGTTTCCTCGTCGACGCCGCGAACGGGGCGCGCCTCCGAGACGCCCGGCCGCTTGGCGATGCCGTGGCTGATGTAGTTGACCGCGTCGTAGCGCGTCATGTCCTGCTCTTGCAGGAAATACGCGGCGTGGCTCTCGCGCTCGGCGAAGATCGCGATCAGAACGTTCGCACCGGTCACTTCCTCACGACCGGATGACTGCACGTGAATCACGGCGCGCTGGATCACGCGCTGGAAACCGGCCGTCGGCTTGGCGTCGTCGGCTCCGTCCGTCACCAGATTTTCGAATTCGGTCTCAAGATAGTTGACGAGACTGGTGCGCAGCTTGTCGAGATCGACGCTGCAGGCCCGCATGACGGCTGCTGCGTCGGAGTCATCGATCAGCGACAGCAGCAGATGTTCGAGCGTCGCGTATTGGTGGTGACGCTCATTTGCGATCGCCAGCGCACGATGCAGGGATTGTTCAAGGCTTTGAGAAAAAGTCGGCATTCGCGTCCTCTGTGGCCCCCACCATCATGATCGCCATCGCCCGGTCAGGCAACAACAACCTTTGTCACATATAGTTATACAAGATCGCGGCGAAAGAGCGGTTCCGCGACACAGGACTCATGCGCGGTATTTTCGATGCAAAACCCGTTCCGATTTGGGCGGAGGTGACCCCAGGACTCGGGAGGCGCCTACTTCTTTTCCATCACGCATTGCAGCGGGTGCTGGTGCTTGCGGGCAAAATCCATCACCTGTGTGACCTTGGTCTCGGCGATCTCGTAGGTGAAGACGCCGCATTCGCCGATGCCATGATGGTGGACATGCAGCATGATCTTGGTCGCTGCCTCGATGTCCTTGTTGAAGAACTTCTCCAGCACGAGAACCACGAACTCCATCGGAGTGTAGTCGTCGTTCAGGATCAGCACCCGGTAAAGGTTGGGTCGCTTGGTCTTGGGCTTGACCTTGGTGATGACCGAGGTGCTCGGGCCGGACGGACCATTAGAACGGTTCTCGTCATTGCTCATCCGCGGAGCATAGGCGACGGCTGACGTGGGCAGATCGAGGCTGGAAGTTAGTTGCGGCATGGCACAGGCGTTCAAAATCCCCACGGAAGCGTATGGCAGCCCGCCGCGCTGCTCCGTCGTCGGAGCCTCGCATAGGCGAGCCGTCTTGTTCGATCGCCGCTCCCGACCGGTCCGGTCCTCACCGGAACGGCATCAAGGAATATGGGCCTGCCCCCGACCCGCCGCAAGCGTGCAAAGGCTCGACCAATGCGGCCGCAGCGGTCCCGATTCCCGGTCACTGGCGATCCTGACCAAGGTTAATCAATCCGGACCCATTTGACAAAAAAATCCGATCGGCAGGAACCCGGCGTGAATCCCCTGGCGGCCGCGGACCGAACACACCTCCGGTTTTCTACGGTCGAATTAACCAGCCCGCTCTTCACCGACAAAGCACCTCGCTGGCGATGTCATGAACCGCAGCGATCATCAAGCCAGTGTGCGCAAGCAACAGCTCGACGGTTTCGACAATTCCAGTCGACGACGATCCGACACCGTTCTGCGGGACTGCGCGAGCAGCTCGGCAAGTTCTGCATGCTGACCAGCTCGCCTCAGATTGTGACGACCTTCAACACGATCGATACCGCGCTCAGCAAGCTCAGGGTCTCGCAATAGCCCACGCGAACCCACCCACGAAAAAAGCCCGGCTGAACCAGCCGGGCTCTTCCGATTCCAAGACTTGACGAAGTGTTAGTGAGCGGCCGGGGTGAACTTCGAGACGATGGTCTCGACCGGCTTGAACGCCTGCTTGGCGAGGTCGTTGTAGAGGCCGGCGATCTTCTGCGATTCCGCAACGAAGGTCTCGTAGGCGGAGCGTGCGAAATCGGTCTGCGCTTCCAGCGCCTTGTCCAGCGACTTCACGCCGGAAAGCTTCTCAACGAAGGACTTGGTGTCCTCGAACGACTTCTTGGTGTAGTCGCCATAGGCGCTGGCGATCGCCTGGAGGCCGTGCTGCACCGAGCTCGCAGAGGCGACGCACTGCTCGAACTGCTCTTTCCCGTAGTTCTGAAAGTCTTCAACCTTGAACATCATGGAATCCTTTTTTCCCTGGCTCTCGTCCGGAAGCCTTAGATTTCTCAAGCCTTGGATATCTCAAGTCTTGGTTCTCTCCTTGGGGCCGCCTGACGCTGCCCACAAATAGTGCAACGCACAAAAAAGTCAAGAATCTTTGTGCGACGCACAATAATACGTGCAACTTGAGATGATTCCCGGATATCTACGCAAGGGTTCCTTAAGCTTTTGGAAACCGGCCGCCCCTACCCTGATTCCCTGGACGTGTTCAGCTTCCGACAGGCGGTCAAAAGCCGTTTGCGAACATCGCCTTAGCCAGAACAGCGGTTTGAGCCTCGATTGCCGGCGATGAGCGCCGGCGGATTGGCGGCTTAAGCAGGTCATGGTCCCGGATCTGGAGGGCACAATTTTGCCTAACGAACCGGTGATCAAGTCAGAAACGGGGACGGGGTTTCATGCTTCGTAAGAACTGGTCATCCTCGCGCTTGGCGCGGGCTGGGGTTTTCGGGCTTCTTACAGTCACCACCGCAGTCATCTTCACGACCGATGCTGCCGAGGCGCGGCGCCATCGCGGCAGGCATTATGCGCACCGCGTGCATCGCGACTCCGGCGAGAGCTATAGCCCGCAATTCGCCTCGATCATCGTCGACGGCAATTCCGGCACGACGCTGCAAGCGACGAGCCCCGACGGGATTCGTCACCCCGCTTCGCTCACCAAGATCATGACACTCTATTTGCTGTTCGAGCGTCTGGAGTCCGGCAAGGTCAAGCTCGACACCGAGATGCCCGTATCCGAACACGCTGCCGACCAGGATCCCACCAAGCTGGGCTTGCGCCCCGGCCAGACCATCCGGGTCGAGGACGCGATCAAGGGCCTCGTCACCCGTTCCGCCAACGACGCCGCGGTCGTCATCGCCGAATATATCGGCGGCACCGAGGACGATTTCGCCCAGATGATGACGCGCAAGGCGCGTGCGCTCGGCATGTCCAGGACGGTCTATCGCAACGCCTCGGGCCTTCCCAACGACGAACAGAACACGACGGCGCGCGACCAGGCCACGCTTGGCCGTGCGATCCAGGATCGCTTCCCGCGCTACTATCGCTACTTCTCGACCACGGCGTTCAATTTCCGCGGCCGGACGATCACGGGCCACAATCACCTGCTCGGCAGTGTCGAGGGCGTCGACGGCATCAAGACCGGCTATACCCGCGCCTCCGGCTTCAATCTCGTCAGCTCGATTCACCGCGGCAACCACTTCCTGGTCGGCGTGGTCCTGGGCGGCCGCAGCGGCGGCTCACGCGACGCCATCATGCGCAACCTGCTCGCAGAGAACCTCGAGAAGGGCGCCAGCAGCCGCACCGTGGCCGCCATCACCGAGCGCAATGGCGCCGACACCAGCACCGACGTCGCCGATGCCTCCGACACGCCAGCGCGTGCAGCACCGCAGGCCCAGGCCGCCGCAGCCCCCGCCCCCGAAGCGCCCGCGCCGCGCCCCGCCTCACGCCTCGCCACTCTTGCGGCCGCTACCGCGGCCATGCCGCCGGCCGCCAAGCCGGAGCCCAAGGTAGTCGAATCCAAGGTCGAACCCGCGCCGTTGACCAATGGCGTGATCTCGAGCCAGCCGCTCTCGATCATTCCGGGCTCCTCCGAACCCATGAAGCCGGTCAAGGTAAAGACGGTTCAGGTCAAGGCCGGCGCCGTGAAGATCGCCTCCGCGGCCCCGTCGCAGCCGGCACCGCCGATCACCAACACGATCTCCAGCGCGCGTGCCGAAGTCGCGGAAACCTCCGGCGCCGTCGTCGCCAAGGCTGACGTCGTCAACAAGCCGGAGGTCATCGCCAAGCCTGAAGTCGCCCGCAGCGAGTTGCCGCCGCAGCCGCCGGGCTTTGGCACCGGCAACGGCATCCTCGGCGTCCTGCCGGCCTCCAGCGCCGCGGCCCCCGCGCCTGCGCCTGCCGCAAAACTCGCCTCGGCCGAGCCGGCCCCGCAGCCGATCCAGACGAGCGCAACGACCAAGCCGGTCGCCGCGCATAGTGGCTGGATCGTGCAGGTCGGCGCGCTGGAAAGCGAGAACGAGGCGCAGCAGCGCATCGAAGCCGCCCGCAGTTCGGCCCGCGGCCTGCTCAGCAAGGCCGATCCGTTCACCGAGGTCGTCGCCAAGGACAATCGCAAGCTGTTCCGCGCCCGCTTTGCCGGGCTCGAGCGCGACCAGGCGGAGGCCGTCTGCCGCACGCTGAAGCGTGCCGACATCTCCTGCATCACCGTCCGCAACTGACGCCCACCAAATCGATCCGATCCCGATGCCCGCGCCTGGTGCGCGGGCATTGTCGTTTCAGGCAAGTCGTTTGAGACAAGCGCGAAGACTGTTTCGCAACAACCTCTCGTCAACGATTTACGGTTAAGATTTCGCTCAAGGAATCGACCACGCTGACAATGGCGGGCGACATCGGGGCGACGGCAGGCAGAGCAATACGGAGCTGACGCGGTACGGGCGTTTGTAGCGTTAGTTGCCGGAGTTAGCCGTTATGCGTGCGAAGCAGAGTATCCTTGGCCTCGTTTACCCGAGCAGCGAGATACGTCGAGCCCCCCTGGTCGGGATGCAGTTTCTTCATCAAGGTCTTGTGGGCCCGGCCGATCTCCTCGCGCCCCGCTCCCGGCTGCAGGCCAAGGATCTGATAGGCTTCCTCCGCCGTCATTTTGCCGCTCGGCGCCGCGCGACCCTGCCGCCCTGCCGCATCTCCCTGCGCGTTCTGACGCCAGGCGGGAAACCGGCGGTCAAGATAGCTTTCGAGTAGCGCGACGCTCTCCGCGTCGAAGGCGGGGCACATCGCAAGCAGCGCGGCAAGATCGAACTCGTCAAGCGAACGCCCGGCATAAGACCCGGCGACGATCTCGCCCGCAAGCTGGCCGGATTCGTGGTCCAGCCGCATGTCCAGAAATTGCGAGCGGACGCGCGAGGTCTGCCCAGGCGAGCGCGGCGCGCCGCCGAACAGCCCGCCGATATTGCCGAAGGTCGAGTTCGCGAGCGGCGTCCAGCCGAGCAGGCCGGCACCGAAGATGCCGAGCGGGATCGCGACCGCCAGTTCGCCCCGCAGGCCCGTGAAGGCAGCAACCGCCAGCGCCACGACCCCGCCGCCGACCTTGATGGCGCGCGCAAGCACCGCCGGATTGGCGGAACGGAACATCTGCAACAGCAGGTACAGGGTAACGACGGCGACAGCGCCTGCGATCAGGGTCGGCATGATCGGAATATAGTCGCCTTGGTCACAAAAAGCATGCGGGCCGGTTTCGACGCGGACGGCTAGCGCCTCACTTCATCTGCCCGATCAGCTTCGCCGCGCCGCTCGTCGTCTTGGCCAGCCTGAGCAGCGCCTCGCGGCCGCCGGCGGCGTAGGCCGCTGCCGCGCGCAAGAGCTCGCGCAGTTGCGCCGCCGCGCCCGGATCGAACCTGCACCACGCTCCGCCGGTCAGCCGTGCGATCTCGCGGAACGCCTGCTCGGCGGTCGCATCATGACCTTCCTGAAACACGAAGACCGGAACCTTGAGCATGCCGAGCTCGCCCGCCTTGGCACAGAGCTCGTCGACCTTCTCCTCCATGGCATCGCCGACGAAAACCACCGCGCGTACGCCGGAGGATGCCGCTTCGCGCCGTGCCTCCGAAAGCACCCGGCCGATCTGGGTGTCGCCGCCGCGGCAATCGATCTTGCTCATCAGGCGCGCGAGCTTGGTGCTGTCGGAGATCCATCCTGTCGCACGACACTCGTTGAAGCCACGGTAGTAGACGAGGCGGATATCGAGGCTGCCGAGCGCTGCCGCCTCGCGGAACATGTCGGCCTGGAGCGCACAGGCCATGTCCCAGGTCGGCTGCCGGCTCATCGTAGCGTCGAGCGCGAAAATCAACCGGCCCTTCGCACCGGGCGCATGCGGCGACATCGCGCGTGCCTTGGCGACGAAGGCCGCGATGTCGTCGCTGGTGGAGGTCTTTGCCTGCGGCAACCTCTCGTCGGCCTCGGCCCGCGCCGACACGGCATCGCCGCTGCGTGGTTTGGTCGGTTCGCCGGACATCCCTGCTCGCACACTAGACTACATCACCAATATGTGGCGAGCGCGCCATGATCGGTCAATGTGCAAAGGCCCCCGCGGCGGTCAGCAGCGGAGGCCCGGCAGGGCGAAAGTTCGGAGGTCGACGGAAGCGTCAGCTCTTGGAAGGTGCCATCAGCGCGACCGGGCCCGGCTCGAGCACCTTGGGCGGCGCGTTGAGGGTGTCGACGGGCGCCACTTCGCTGTCGGTGTCCGCCAGGAACTTGTCGAGCATGCCCTGGATCGAGTTCTTCGCGTCATCCGGTCCGGTGTCGCGCATGTCGTTATGCTGGAAGTCGGTCTTCACGACGGTGATGCCCGCCTTCTCGCACTCCTCGTCTGTCGGAAGCACGCCAGGATCGGTCTTGAACTGCGGATCCTTCGAGCGGAACGACAGGATCTTGAACTTGCCGGCGGTGACGAAGGGTACGCGCAGATTGTCGAGCGTCACGACCTTCTTGACCTCGTCCGGATACTGCTTGGCGAAATACATGGTGATGTCGCCGCCCATGGAATGGCCGACCATCGTCACCCTGGAATAGTTGGCGTTGGGCTGGACGGTCTTCATGTCATGCAGCGCCAGATGGATGTTGGCCACACCGCGCAGAATTTGCGGCAGGCGGCCGACATAGAGTTCGCCCGGCTTGGTCACCATCGGCGGATCGGTCGGCAGGTCATGCTGCGGGCTCACCACGAGATAGCCACGCATCGCAAAGACGTTGGCGAGGAAGCCATACTCGGTGTTCTTGACGGTGTTGCCGTGGTTGATCACGGCGACCGGCAGCGTGATCAAGCCGCTATCCGCCTGCATTTCGCGGTCACGACGAACGGCGACATCAACCGGCACCGGGCGGTTGTCGCGCGAGGCATCATAGAAGGTGATGGTCTCGTGCTTGATGGCCCACTTCGCCATCGTGAAATAGGCGACGCCTGCAAGGGCGGTGACGGAAACCAGAACGGCAATTCCACGCTTCATCTTCGTCCTCAGCCTCACGCTCAGGCTCTTCTGGCCTGAACTCCCGTTTGAAATTGTATTGCTTGAAGGCTCTTGGGCCCCTTGTCGGTTATTCCTTAATATATGTCACAGCGTCGTGACGGGAAGACCAAAAATTGTGAACCGGCAGCTCTTTCATTGTGCGCCGCACTCGTTTTCTGAGCACGGTATTCCAAGACCACTACGTCAGGTACTATTATCCCTCTGACGCAACCTGTCTGCGCCAGGTTCAATCGCAGATGGTCCCGCCGGTTCCCGTGGAACCCGGGCGCCGATCAAATATCTTTGGTGGAAGTAGCTTCGTACCGCGCCCGGTCAGGCACCGACGATGTCGTGAAGCTCGAGCGGCTTGTCGACCTGGCTGAACCATTCGGCGCGATTGGCGGCGCGGCGGCGGCCGCGCTCGTCGAGCGGCAGCTTGAGCTGGCGGAGCAGGCTCGTCACCTCCTCGCGGGCGGTGACGTGGCCGAGATTGGGCCGCATGCCGAGGGTCGCTTCGTCGATATCGTCGAGGGCGGTCAGGCCGCGCGGGAAAAATTCGCGGTAGACGACGCGCTCGGCAAAGCCGTCGACATAGCGGAAGCCGAGCCGCAGTGACAATTCCTTCAACCCGTCGGCGACGAGCTGCTTGTTGCGTGAGCCCAGCATCGACAGGCGGTTGCGCACGACGATCCAGTCGGTGGTCGAGCCATCGAGCTGGCGGCGCTTGCGCCTGACGTCGCGGACCATCTCGGCATAATGACTCTCGCCGGTCACCGCATAGTTGGCGGGATCGACGGTGCCGAGCACGTCAAAGTCGAGGAAGCTGTCGTTGATCGGGGTGACCAGGGTATCCGCCATCGAGTGCGCGAGCCGCATCAGGTAGCTGTCGGTTCCGGGCGTATCGATGACGATGAAATCGAAGTTGCTCTCGACCGCCGCGACCGCCTCCATGAACTGGAGGAACTCGGAGTTTTCGTTGTCGGCGATCTGCATGGTCTCGCCGAGTTTGATGCAACGATGCACCGGCAACTCGAGGGCGAGGCCGGTACGGCGCCCCCAGGCGGAACGGTTGTTGATGTAACGGGTAAAGCTCTGCTGGCGGCAGTCGAGGTCGATGGTGGCGACGCGTTGGCCGGCCTTCAGCAGCGCGACCGCGATGTGCAGGGCCGTGGTGGATTTCCCAGAGCCACCCTTCTCGTTGCCGAGCACGACAACATGCGCCGAGCCCAATTGGCCTTGGCTAGCCTGCACAAGCATGTAGGAATCCTCAACGCCCCTAACAAATATCTTCAAGTTGACCGGGTCTGCGGTCAAGTGAAATGCGCGACAGGAAATGCAAATCGCAACGCGCGTTTCTTAATCATGAATCGCGCACGTGTTTCGCGTCCATGATCCAGCCCACGCACCCGCGAAACATTCTCTGACTCCTGCACGTGCATGGCGTCCACCCGTGCCGCTTGTTAAGGTTAGCCCTGTCTCGCGGAACGCCGCTCCCGCGGCTACGACTTCAGCAAAGAATCCAGAAGCCGAGAATCCAGAAGCCAAGACTCCAACAGCCAAGAGTCCCGATGCCACGAAGTCCCCTGATCGCCCGCACGGTCCCTGCCCTGCGGCGCAGCCTCGACGTTTTTCACAAGCGCAAGGCCACGGTCGCGCTGGTGCCGACGATGGGCGCGCTCCATGACGGGCATATGTCCCTGGTGCGCCTCGCCAAGCGACGCGCGAACAGGGTGGTCGTGTCGATCTTCGTCAATCCGACGCAGTTCGCGCCGACTGAGGACTTCGGCGCCTATCCGCGCACCTGGAAAGCCGACATTGCAATGCTCGCGGCGGAAAACGTCGACCTCGTCTGGCACCCGACGGTCGAGGCCATGTATCGGGAGGGCTTTGGGACCCGCATCGTGCCGGAAGGACCGGCGCTCGCGGGGCTCGAGGACCGTTTCCGTCCGCACTTCTTTGGCGGCGTAGCCACCGTCGTCGCCAAGCTGTTCACGCAGTGCCGACCGGACGTCGCGATCTTCGGCGAGAAGGACTTTCAGCAATTGCGGGTGGTCACGCAGATGGCCGGGGATCTCGACCTCGGCGTCAAGGTGGTTGGCTCGCGCACGGTGCGCGAGCGCGACGGGCTCGCGATGTCCTCGCGCAACGTCTATCTGTCGGCCGAGGAGCGCAAGCTCGCCCCCACCCTCTACCGTGCCATGAAGGAGAGCGCTGGGCGGATCCGCGCCGGCGAAGCGATCGCGCCGGTGATGGCCGATGGCGCCGGCATGATCGAAAAGTCCGGCTTTGCGCTCGACTATTTTGAAGCGCGCCATGCCGAGACGCTGGCGCCGGCCACCTCGCGCATGGACGGGCCGCTGCGCATCCTGGTGGCGGCGCGGCTCGGCACCACCCGCCTGATCGACAATATCCCGGTGTAGGACGCGTTTTGGCGGCGTCTCAGAGCAAGCCGAGATCGCGCAACTCGCGCCGCATCGGCTCGGGCATCGCCGCGATGGTTCCGGCGGCGGCCTTGCCGAGATCGGGCGGCACGGCATCTTCCGTCAGATAGCGCCAGCCCTGGAACGGCCGCATCGGCCGCGGCGACACCGCGAACACCTTGGGCTGCATCACGATGCGGCAGCGCCCGATGCCGTCCTTGTCGCGGAACGGCTCGATACCGATGATCTTTTCGCGTGCGGCGATCTCGCCCTTGATCACCCAGTAAAGGGAGCCACCCGAGAGGATTTCATCGCCGCGCTTGGGCACCATGCGGGTGACGTGGATATGGCGTTGCGGCAGGCCCTCCTTCTTGGCGGTCTGCATCCGCTCGGCGATCCACTCCTTCAATTCCTTGACGGAGTCGCAGCCGACGGCGAGCTTGATCAGATGTAATGGCATGGCCCAGCATTAGCGGGCCGGCCGCGCCTTTGAAAGCCGAACTAATTGTTATCCGCAGCCGCGGGAGCAGCCGGAGCTGGCGCGGGCTGAGTTGGCGGCGCGATTTGAACCGGCGCGGGCGCAGGCGCACGCGCAGCCTTCGGAGCAGGCGGCTTCTTCGCAGCCGGAGGCGGTGCCGAAGCTTGCGCCGAACTCGCCGCAGCAGGCGCGCGCGGCGCAGCCGGCGCTGCAGCGGTTCCCGACGGCGCCGGCCGGGTGCCCGGCTCCGGCGCCATGATGCTGACCGCCGGCGTCGATGCGGCGCTCGGGAACTCCGCATTGGTCGGCTTGCCAGTCGGCATTGAAGGCGGCAGCGCGGCGACCGCACCCGGCATCGCCGCCACCGGCGTGTTCCAGCTGGATGCGTAGCGCGCGACCAGCCCCTCATAGAGATGGGCGTCCATGTTGGCGGCGACCTGTTGCTGATCCGTCAGCGAACGGAACGCGGCACAGTCGAATTGCGTGCAGCCGTCGCGGGCGACAAGCACTTGCGCAACGAGGCCATAGCGGTCGTGCTCGATGGCCCGCCGCAACGCCTTGAGCTCCGGGGGCAGGTTCTTGCCGGCGGTAGCGGCATCGCCGAGCGCCGTGAGCCGGCTGATCTGGGCCGCAGTGTAGGAGACGGCGGCGGCGACCGCTTCAGGCGAGCCGAACAGCGCCTTCTCGCAGGCCGCCAGAACGGTGTCGCCCGCGAGATCGTCGATGCAGGACAGCGCGGGCAACGCGGCGGTCATTCCGGGCCGCGCGCGGGTTTCGCTCGCGGCTCCTTCTCCGCTCGGTGCATAGGCGCGAATGGTCGCCGCGACCGCTATGCCGATCCCGAGCAGCGTGATCACGGTCAGCGCACCGTTCGCAACCGATCGCTCGGCGCGCAGCAACGTGATCAGAAGGATCAAGCCGAAGAAGCCGGCGGCCGCCAGTGTCAGCCACATCGGAAAGCCCGCTGAGCGCCAGATTTCGTCGGCCCATGCCCAGTTCATGCGCGACGTCCCCTCACGCGAGCCGAGATCAAATTCGGTGATGGCAACTGCCCGCGAAACGGCTGCAGCCCGCTCATCATGTTGACTTGAACCGGGCCGTCTGACGGCGGGTCGACATCCAATTCGTCATCACACCCTTGCGTATCGTCACGACAGGGCGAGCTGGCTTTCCTTGGCAACCCGTTCGAAGGCTTCGGTCGAGCTCTTGATCCGATACTGACAATCGTCGCCCTCGGTCGGCAGCAGACGGATGACCTCGTAGGTGCCGCTGGCAGCCGGGCGCGCGATATTGCTGGCCGTGAACAGGACGCGCGCGCCCACGGGGAATTTGTGCTTCAACACCCTCTCCATCACTCAAACAACGCCTGCCGCGCCCACGTGTCCCGCTGCGGCGGCCGGCCAGAAGCCCGGCGCGGTGTATAGCACGCGGCCGGCCTTCTTGGCCAGCGCTATGCCACTATGGCGAATGTGTGATTTTTGTAATCTTTTCAGCACGATAGCGGGCAGACCGCCCGCCAATGGTACCGTCTGGAACCCGCCAACCGCGTCAGGCGCCGTGGGGCAGCTTTCCGTCGGGGCTCGCATTATCCACAGCCTTGGGCAGCTCCTGGGCCAGGATCTGGCTGATCTGGTCCACCGGGATGTTGTAGCGCGCGGCAAGCTGTCTGACCGTGTCGTTGCCGAGCACCTGACGGAGCTGGTCGGCCGAGATCGGCAGGTTCTGGCCATTGCCGAGCCACGACTTGACCTGGTCTCCGAAGCCCGCCTGCTCGAGCTTGGCGACGATGGCGCCCAAGCCGCCCTGGTTGTTGCTGCCCAGCACCTCGTTGAGCACGGCCGGCAGCACCGCTGAGCCAAGCTGGCCGAGCGCGCTGCGGAATGCGGGATTGTTCTCAAGCGCGTCGAAGATTCCCATGGCCCGTCTCCCCTTGCGCCCGATGCGCATTTCCCATTGCCGATTGAGCGCCGCCGGCCGGCCTGCCGTCAAGCCGCGCCCAATCACATTCCTGTCTGCGCGCCGATCCCGCCCCGCCTACGCGGTTTCGAACTTCTCGATGACCAGCGTTTCGGCAAGGCCGTCCCGCGTCCATTCCTGGAATGCGGGCTGCGCCAGCATGGTGTCCATATAGGCGCGCGTCTGCGGCGCAACCTCGATCGCATAGGTGCGGAAGCGATGCACCACCGGCGCATACATCGCGTCCGCCGCGCCGAAGCGGCCGAACAGGAACGGTCCGCCCGCGCCATAGCGCTCGCGGCACTGCTGCCAGATCTCCTGCACGCGCGCGACATTGGCTTGCGCGTCCGCCGACAGCGTCACGGGACGTACCGGCCGATGCAGGTTCATGCCGCATTCGCCGCGCAGCGCCATGAAACCGGAATGCATCTCGGCGCACACCGAACGGGCATGCGCGCGCGCCGCGGCGTCGTCGGGCCAAAGCTTCTTCTCCGGAAAGCGCTCGGCGATGTATTCGATGATGCTGAGCGAATCCCACACCGTGACGTCGCCGTCGACCAGCACCGGCACCTTGCCGGCGCGGCTGAAGGAGATGATGCGTTGCTTGTCCGCGGGATTGTCGGTGTAGAGCGGGATCACGACCTCCTCGAACGGGATGTCGTTGGCGCGCAGCGCGAGCCAGGGCCGCATCGACCATGACGAGTAGTTCTTGTTGCCGATCGCGAGCTTCAGCGCCATGTGACTGGTCCTTCTCAAATGCTGGTCCATCAAGCCGCTGCTTTTAACGCCATCGCCTGCACGCAATCAATCGTTGCCGCAGCGGAACATGCATGGCAATCCTGCGCGCCAACGAGGGGATCACAATGAGCGGATACTGGGTCGACATCGCCGCCGTCGGCTTTTTCGTGCTGGAATGGCTGGTTTATGCCATCACGCTGGAGCACTCGTCCTATGGCCGCGACAGCCTGTCGGCGCGCATGAATCGCTACCGCGAGGTCTGGGTGCGCCGACTGCTCGACCGCGAGGCGCGCATGGTCGACATGCAGATCATGGCCTCGCTCCAGAACGGCACCGCCTTCTTCGCCTCCACCAGCCTGTTCGCGATCGGTGGCGCACTGGCGCTCTTGCGAGCGACCAACGACGCGCTCGCGATTCTGAGCAAGCTGCCGATCGATCTCAGCCCCTCGCCCGCGCTGTGGGAGCTGAAATGCGTCGGCCTCGTCCTGATCTGCGTCTACGCCTTCTTCAAGTTCGCCTGGGCCTATCGTCTGTTCAACTATGTCGCGATCCTGTTCGGCGGCATGCCACCGGCCTCGCAGCGCGACACACCGGCGGCCGAAGCGCATGTCCTGCGCACCTCCCGCCTGTTCGAATCGGCCGGCAGGCACTTCAACCGCGGCCAGCGCGCCTTCTTCTTCGCGCTCGGCTATCTCGGCTGGTTCATCAGCCCCTGGGTGCTCTTCGTGACGACGGCGGCGGTGGTGATCGTGACGTGGCGGCGGCAGTTCGCATCCAGCGCGTGGGCGGCAATGGCGCCGGACGAGGCGTCCGCGCAGGGCTAGATTGGTCGTCATGACGAGGCGATCAGTTGCTCCAACCTTTGCCCACATACAGCTGTCATGCCCGGCTTGACCGGGGCATCCAGTACGCCGCGGCCTATCGATTCAATCACGCCCGTCTCGGAGTACTGGATCGCCCGGTCAAGCCGGGCCATGACATCGAGAATTTGGCGCGCGCGTGCCCCAATCTCGTCATTGCGAGGAGCGAAGCGACGAAGCAATCCAGAATCCCGCCGCGGAAAGACTCTGGCTTGCTTCGTGCGCTCGCAATGACGGAGTGCGGGCGGCTTGCGATCTCCTCCAACTCGCATTTCGAATTGTGGACGCCTGCTCGTCGTCAGCGGACCGATGATCATAGATATTGACGTGGGATACTTTCCCACATATGTCTCCCGTCGCGAATTCGGACGGTAGCCGGCGCGCATGCATCCTTTCCTATGGCCGGCATCGGCACACACTGCGGTGAGGCCGCGGCAATACAAGCACATCGGCTGCGCAGGCGTCTTGGCAGCGACAATTGCAGTTGTCGCTGCCGCCCTGTCCGTTCGGCTGAATTCGTTTCCCGGCCTGCACGGCGACGAAGCCTGGGTGGGGCTGCGTGCGTTCGAGCAACAGGCGCGCGGGATGTTCACCCTCCGGGGCATGAATGGCTACACGGGATCGCTCTTCCCCGAGATCGTGACGATGAGCTTCTCGATCATCTCACCCGGCGTCGGCAGCCTGCGGCTGGCGGGCGTCGTTCTGAACAGTCTCGCCCTCGGCCTCTCTGCTGTTGCTCTTTGGAGACGAGGAGGAGCAGCAATCTACTTCGTGCTGCTGATGGGTTCCTCGCTCCTGTTCCTCTTCTACAGTCGTGTCGCCTGGGAAGTGAACGCATTGCAGAACCTTCTGCTCGCAATCGTGCTCCTGACGCTCCCGCATGTGGCGGAGCCAGGTCGAGGCCGACCGAAGTGGCTCTTCCTTCTTCTCCTTACCTTCTCGCTGGGATGCTGGAGTCACGCGATCTTTGCGGCTGCCGCGCTGTCCTTTGCCGCGGCGGCAACGTTCGTCGCGCTCAAATGGCCGGGTGAAAGCAGTGCGAGGCTGCTGCTGATCGGGCAGTTGAACCTGCTTGTTCAATTCGTGCTGTCCGCAAGATATTTCGTTGGCGACGGCAGCTTCTCGAGCCGGGTGCTACCAGCGATGCTGGTGGGCCTCGCTTTCCTCGCGCTCGCAACACATGCCTATCTTCGCCTGGAATGCCGCCTTCTTCCACACGCGCTGAGGGCGATCACCGATCGGCGCGTCGCAAGCTGCGTCGATCCCATGCTTGCCGGCTTCGTGGTGCTCTCGCTGGCGGCTTCACCGATCGGCGATGTCAGCTTTTTCGGGACGGCATCGGGCGTGATCCTGCTCGAGCGCGTCGTCTCCTACCTGCCCGGTCCGATCGAGATGACCGCGCTACACGCGCGCATGGCGCTGCTTCTCGCAATATTCGCGGCGATCGCGCTCGGAGCGTTCCGCGGCAAACGGAACGGACCCGAGCAACTGATCCTGCCGCTCTTCGTCTTGTGGACGATCGCCTATTTCCCCGCGCTGCGGCTCTCGATCGCCAGCGTTGCCGATCGATACTACATCATACCGCAGTTCCTTCTCTTCGTTTCGATAGCCTTGGGCCTCGACAGCTTTCGCGCGACCTGGCGGATCCTCGTCATATCGTTGCTGCTGGTCGCCTTCGCCGCCGCGCAAGTCACGGCGTTCCGCGAAGCCCTTCGCGAAAATGACCGGACGCCCTTCGAGCTGTTCAACTATGCCGGCTACACCGACACCTCTCGCCATTTCATGAAGCTGGGTGTCCTCACGGATTACCTGAAGTCGCGGAGCTATTGCCGGGTCGAGTCGTCCAGTTTCTTCATCGCCCAGCCCATGCGCTTCCTGATGGCGGTGGATCGGCCCTGCACCGGCGCCGACACTGTGCGGGTGGAGTATTGTGCAACGTGTCTCGCGCCGGTTCCGGGATTTGCGGTGCAGTTGCAGAAGTAGCCACCCTCAGTGCCTGAGGTCGGAGAGAAAGCGTTTGACCCGCTCGTGCTTCGGTGCCGCAAAGAACTCCTTGGGAGATGCATCCTCGATCAACACGCTCTTGTCGAGGAACCAGATGCGGTCCGCCACCTCACGCGCGAAGCCCATCTCGTGCGTCACGCACATCATGGTCATGCCGGAGTGAGCGAGATTCTTCATGACCGCCAACACCTCGCCCACCATCTCCGGATCGAGCGCGCTGGTCGGCTCGTCGAAAAGCAGGACGGGAGGGTCCATGGCGAGTGCGCGCGCGATGGCGACGCGCTGGCTCTGCCCGCCAGAGAGCTGGTCGGGATAGGCATCGGCCTTCTCTGCCAAACCGACCCGCGACAACAGATCGCGCGCTCGATCCTCCGCTTTTCCCCGGTCGATCTTGCGGATTTTCACCGGTGCGAGCGTGATGTTCTCCAGCACGCTCATGTGCGGGAACAGGTTGAACTGCTGGAAGACGAAACCGATCCCGCTGCGGAGCAGATCAATGTCTACGCCCTTCGCGTGCACGTCCTGGCCGTTGACGACGATGCGTCCGCCTTGGATCGGCTCCAGGCGGTTGATGGTTCGGATCAGCGTGGTCTTGCCCGAGCCGGACGGACCGCAGAGTACGACGACCTCGCCCTTCCCAACGTTGGCATTGATGCCGGCAAGGCACTTGTGTGCGCCATACCACTTGTCGACATTCTCGAATGTGATCATGGCAGGGACTCCGTGGCGAGCGCCTCGTCGAGGCCGGTCTGAGGCTTTGCTGCATTGACCCGTTGCAGCCTGCGACGCAGC
The DNA here is from genome assembly GCF_059803455.1 of Bradyrhizobium sp. UFLA05-108. Taxonomy (NCBI): domain Bacteria; kingdom Pseudomonadati; phylum Pseudomonadota; class Alphaproteobacteria; order Hyphomicrobiales; family Nitrobacteraceae; genus Bradyrhizobium; species Bradyrhizobium sp. UFLA05-108. The sequence continues at coordinate 37,544 of NZ_JBANAZ010000047.1, forward strand.
ATGCGGCGCTCCATGAGGCGGGCCGTCTGCGTCAACGCAAAGCAGAGAAGAAAATAGGTCACCGCAAGAATCGAGAAGACCTGGACGGGCTTTGTGAGCAGCGCGTTGTTGACTTGAGCGGCCGCAAAGGTGAACTCGTTCATGCTGATGACGTAGCCAAGCGAAGTGTCCTTGATCAGCGACACGAACTGGCTGAGCAGGCTCGGCAGCGCGTTGTGCAGGGCCTGGGGCAGGATCACATAGGCCATCGTGCGACGGGCGCCCAACCCGAGCGAGCGAGCCGCTTCGGTCTGGCCGACTGGCAAAGCCAGGATGGCGGAGCGGATGATTTCGGCCAGGTAGGCGCTCTCATAGATCACGAGAGCGCCGATCAACGTCACGAAGCCCGGAATCGCATGACCGATCAGCATCGGCAGCGCGAAATAGCTCCAGAAGATCACCATGAGGACGGGCGTACCCCGCACCACCTGGATGACCACGGTCGCCGCGAGAGATAGCGCGCGAACTGAGCTGAGCCGGGCCAGTGCAAGGCCGAGCGCGCAGGGGAAAGCCAAAACCAGTCCCGCGATCGCGACGATCACGGTCATCGCGAGCCCGCCGAACGGGCCGTTGGGATATTGTCCAACCAGGAACAGAAGCCAGTTGTCGCGGATGATGCCAATCATGGCACGGCCCCCGTCCGCTTCCCGAGACGCGTACGCCTCTCCAGGTACTCGCCAAGCCCCGTGATCAGGAGCGAGATCGCGATGTAAATCCCGGTCGCCACCAGGAACGACTCGAAGGTGCGGAAGGTGTCGCTCTCGATCTGCCTGACCTGATAGGTCAGCTCGTGCACGCCGATCGCCATGGCGAGGCTGGTGTTCTTGAACAACAGCAGCGAATAGTTGACGAGCGGCGGAATCGCGACCCGCAAGGCCTGCGGGATAACGATATAGCGCATCGTGCCGAGATAGCCGAAACCGAGCACCCGCCCCGCTTCGTATTGCGTCTTCGGAATGGCGCGGAGTCCGGTTCGCAGCGCCTCCGACATGTAGGCAGCGAAGCAGAAGGACAGCGCGAAGAAGGCCAGGATGAATTCGCTGTTGCGCTCATTCAGCCAGATGCGGGCGTCCTCCGGTAGCAGCTCCGGAACCGCGAAATACCAGAACATCACCTGGACCAGCAGCGGGATGTTCTGGTGGACTTCCACGTATGCGGCAACGAGCCATTCGGCGGCCTTGAAGCCGGCCGAGCGCACGAGAACGAGGCCGATCGCTACGAGGAAGGCCAGGCACCACGCACAAACCGCCAGCTCAAGTGTGGTGATCAGACCCCCGAGCAGCCATTCCAGGTGTTGCCCGCTGAGCACCGGCCTGAAATCGAGCGAAAGGGTCATGGATCGTCCCCCGATGTGGCGGCCCGGCTATCAGCTCTTGGGGTCGAGGACCGGACTGCGCACCGTTTCGTCGAGACGGAAGGTGCGTTCAAGCTTGTAGGGACTATCCTTGCCGAGCCATTTGGCGAAGATGGCAGCGCCCTCACCCGAAGCTTCGAGCTTCTTGAGGGTGTCGTTGACGGCCGCGAGGAAGCCCGGCTCGTTCTTGCGCACGCCAAGCCCCCAGAATTCGACTGCAACAGGCTGCTTCAGCAATTCGAGGCCACCTGCCTGTTGCTGGAACTTCACCAGGCCAAGCTCACCGAGCGCCATGGCCTGAACCTTCGATTGCTCTAGCGCCAGGAAGGCGCTCGGCGGATCCTGGAACGTGAGGATCGTCGCACTGGGCAACAGGGTACGAACGTATTTCTCCGAGGTCGATCCCTTCGGAGCGCTGACCTTCTTGTCCTTGAGCTGGTCGAGCGACGAGATGCCGCTCGACGACTTCACCATCAGCATCTGGCGGCTGACGAACGAAACAAGGCTGTAGTCGATCAGCTGGGCACGCTCATCCAGATAGCCGAGAGCCGCCGAGAGAATATCGACCCGCCCCTGGGTGAGCTCGGGAATGCGCGCCTCCACCGCCAGGAGTTTCAGCTCCAGCTTTACACCGAGTTGCTTCGCGACTGCCTGGCACAGGTCAACCTCGTACCCCACCGTCTCGCGGGTCTTGGGGTCCTGGAAGCTGAAGGGCTCGAAGGTGCCTAGCGTGCCGCAAATGAGCGTGCCGCGCTGCTTGATATCGGCGAGCTGATCTGCGCGGGCGGCGGCGGTCATGCCGATCGAAAGGCCAAATGAAAGGACGATGGCTAAGGCTTTCATTGCGACGTTCTCCAGAGGTTGATCATCTTTGCGTGCGGCTTCCCTACTCACCAGCGCGATGCCACGTCGTTGATCGGCACGTGTACCGCCGCTCAGGGCGCAGTGCGGGGCGAGCACGAATGTGATCAAAGGAATTGGGCAGCAGCGATCCTCGAATGCGTGGAGCCAATCATTCCTTGCGTTGCAGGGTGTGGTAGCCAAGCGCTGCCCGCGCTTCGCGGATCGACGCACCGCTCGCGATGCGCTCGCGGATGGCTGCTTCGACCGTCTCGATCTTGCGGGCGGCTTCGGCGACCTCGCGCGCGCGCTGGCGCGGCACGACGACGACGCCGTTGGCATCCGCGACGACGATGTCACGCGTGGCGACACGCACCGTGCCAATGGCGACGGTTGCGCTCACGGATTCGACCTGCACACGATCCTTGCCGGTTCGCATGAAGCGACCGGCAGTGAAGAGCGGATAGCCATCCGCCAGTGCCTTGCTGACGTCGCGGCAGACCCCGTCGATGACCGTGGCTGCAATGCCGCGCAGACCCGAATATTGGGTGAGGATGTCGCCCCAAACGGTACAGTCCGTGCGTCCGCCGTTGTCGATCACAACGACATCGCCCTCAGCCACGTCGTCGATGTAGTCGCCGACCGAGCCTGCGGGTACGGTCGCGGGCACGTATTTCACGGTGAAAGCCGGGCCAACCAACACCTGCGAATAGTCCGCCAGTGGCGCAATGCCGAGCGCCTGTCCGTGCAAACCGAGCTTGTCGAGAGCATCCGAGACGCCGGGGGTGTCGAGCCCTGTGAAGAGCGCAACCAGCTCCTGATCTTCGGCGCTTGCTTTACGGGGATTCTGGGTCATTGGAGGAAGTACCTCGTCAAAGAGAGACAGCGACGCCCTCAGGCGCGGCGGATGGCTTCGAATTCCTTGTCGTGCATGACTTCAGCGACCGGACGGCCGGCTCGTACCGCAACGACCATGCCGTCCTGCCGACGCGCGATGCGCTCGCCGAGGTCGAGCACCTCGTCGATGCGGGCCGCCGGTATGAACGCCGTGCCGCAGCGGTCGGCGATGACGTAGTCGTCCTGGCTCACGGTGACGCCAGCCATCTGGACCGGCGTGCCGGAGGCGATCTGGATCACCCGATTGCGCGCGCTGATCATCGTGATGCCGCGGCCATAGACGGGATAGCCGATCGACTCGCTGCCCTCGATGTCACGGCTCACGCCGTCGATGACCGAGCCGCGGATCTGCTTGGCACGCGCGGCATTGGCGATGATATCGCCCCAGCAGGAGATTCCCTCCAACCCTCCGGCAATGACCAAGATGCGATCGTCAGTGGCGATCGCGTCGATGACCGGCGTTATGAGGTGAACCGTCGGCGCCGCATTGGTCTTCGGGCCAAGTTGGATGGTGCTGGCCCGTCCAACGATCTTCGGGCAATCCCACAACGGCCGCAGGCCGTAGGTGGCCCCGGGCAGATCGAGGAAATCCAGCGCATCGGACACGGTGTTCGTGTCGAGCGAGGCCAGACGGTCGAGCAAATTGGATATTGTCATCGCTGAGGTCCCTGTTTCCCCCGGCGGCAAGACTGAGCTGAAACTGCTGATATTGAAATTTCGATTAACTTATGTCTGTGATAGCCATTTCGGATCAGACCGCCGGATCGCGGGCATAATTGCCCACTGACGGCGTAATTGCCCACTGACGGCGGCCAGGTTCGGCGGGGACCCTGCCTGCAATGAGCACGATCGATTTCCGGCTGATCCGGCAGCTATGGATGTTTCTGGCCGTCGCCGAAGAGCAGCATTTCGGCCGGGCCGCGCGACGCCTCGGCATGTCGCAGCCTCCACTGACCGAGCAAATCCAGGTGCTGGAGCGTTCACTCAAGCTCAAGCTCCTGGAAAGATCCCGGCGCGGCACCAAGCTCAGCCCCGCAGGCGCAGCCCTGCTGCCAGCCGTCCGCCGGTTCGCCGGGCATGTCGAGCAACTGGAAACCGTCGTGAGGGAGATTGCCGCGGGGCATTCCGGCGTGCTTCAGATCGGCGCGATCACCTCGGCCATGCTGGAAACCGTTCCGCCCCTGCTGAGTGAGCTTCGGCAACGCTATCCGGCACTGACCATCTTCGTTCGGGAAATCGACAGCTTCGAGGCAGTCGCGGGGCTCGAGGCCGGGGAACTCGATCTGGCATTTGTCAGACTGGAAGGAGAAGTCGGATCGGGCATTTCCACCATGCCGCTGACCGAAGATCGGCTGGCGATTGCCCTGCCCCGAGATCATGCCCTTGCTAGGCTTCCGCGGGTGCGGCTTCGGTCACTGGATGGCGAGCAACTCGTGATGCCATCTCGGCAAGTCAGCCCGATCTATTTCGATGCGCTGGTCGCAGCATGTCGGTCCCATGGTTTCGCCCCGCGCATTCAGCACGAGGTACGCTCGATTTCTTCCCAGATCGCCTATGTGAGCTGCGGCCAAGGAATCGCACTGGTGCCAGCGACCATGCGCAAGCTCGCGCCGGAGGATGTGGTTGTTCGCCCTCTCAAGGAAAGGGTGATGGTGGTAACGGCGGCACTCGCCTGGAATTCAATGCGCTATAATCCGATGGTCGACGCGACCGTCGCATGGTTGAAGGCGCACTACTGAGGTCAAGACGTCTCGGCCAAGCGCGTAGATGTCGCCGTCGCTCGTCCGGGCCACAATATCTTGTGTTGCCAGCCGAAACGGCGATCTAGCCCTACTTTGCATGGGGTTGATTTCGAGGAATCAGATCAGCCATCGGGCAGAGCCTCTCGTCCTCCAATCGGCTTCGCTGCGCACGCCATGACGGGAACTACGACGCTCCGAAGTCCTTCGGTGTAAACGTCAGGTCGAGCACCCTCCACTCCTCGTACTTGTCGGCCGGCAGCATAGTGTAGGGCTGGCAGGCCTGGAGCGCGGCCTTGGCGGCCTGCATCAGGGCAAGGCCCTTGGCGGGCGATGCGCTGGCCTCGATCAGTGCCGGGACGGTGGCGAGCTGGCCGTCGGTGGTCATGAAGGTGCGGATCTTGATGTGGATGTTGTCGGACGGCGCGATCGTGTCAGGCAGCCTGGCGCAGCTTCGCAGGTGACGGCGGAATTCGGCGATGACGTTGGCCGGAAGCTTGGCCGCCTCAGTGGCCGTTTCACCGCCGCTCTCATTTTCCTTGGGGCCCTCTTTCGGCATGGGCGGCAGCTCGGCGGGCAAGCCCAGCATCACCCCGTATTTGAGGGTGACGTCGGGCTCAGGTGGCGTGTAGCTCGGCTGCGGCGCGGGTTGCGGCTGAGGCTGCGGTTGCGCTTCGGCCTCGCGCCTGGAAGGCGATGGCTGCGGCGGCGGTGAGGCCTGTGGCTCCGGCTGCGGCGATGGCTGCTGCGCCGATTGTGGCGATGGAGGTGGTGCGGGCGCCTCCGCCTTGTCCTTCGCGGTCAGCTCGGGCAGTGAAATCTGCGGCGACGGCGTCGGCTCCGGCAGCTTCTCCTTCAGTTCCTCCGGCGTGACGATGTCGACGGCGACCGTGTCGCTCGGCGGGGCATGGAACGGATGCACCTCGCTGATCAGGACGATCAATGCAACCAGCGTCACGTGCACGACGGCCGACGCCGCAATGTCCGTCCGTATGATCCGCCGCCGTTCCATGGCCCAACTTCGGTTGCTACCCACGGTCCTAGCATATGGATGCGGCGCCTCAATCCCATTTCGGCGCGAAGCCGAAATCGGTCAGCCGACCCTTGGGATGTGCGAGAGCGGCAATCTGGCTCATCTCGTCGGGCGACAAGTCGAAATCGAAGATCTCGATGTTTTCCGACAAACGTTCGACGCGCGAGGTGCGCGGGATCGCCACGACGTTCTGCTGCACCAGCCAGCGCAGGCAGATCTGCGCAGCCGTCTTGCGATGGACCCGGCCGATTCTGGCCAGTGTCTCGTCGCTCTTGATGCGCCCCCTGGCGATCGGGCTATAGGCGACGAGGGCAAGGCCGTGCTGGTCGCAGGCCGCCCTCACCTTGGTCTGATCGAGATAAGGATGAAATTCGACCTGATCGCAGACCAGTGGCTCCGGACACGCGGCGACCGCCTCTTCGATCAGCGCCACCGTGAAGTTGGAGACACCGATATGCCGCGTCAGCCCGAGCCGCCGGGCATGCGCCAGCGCGCCGAGCGTCTCGACAAGCGGCACGTGCGGATTGGGCCAGTGCAGCAGCAGCAGATCAACCGACGGCAGCCGCAGCCTGACCAGACTCTCCTTGACCGAGCGTTCGAGATCGTTCGGGGCAAAATGATTGGTCCAGACTTTCGTCGTGATGAAGACGTCGTCGCGGCGCACGCCGGAGGCGCGAACGCCATCGCCGACCTCGCGCTCATTGTCGTAGACCTGCGCGGTGTCGATATGGCGGTAGCCGAGCCGCAGCGCCTGTTCCACCACGCGCGCGCAGGTCCGGCCGCTCAGCTCCCAGGTCCCGAGCCCGAGAGCAGGAATGCTTGCACCATTGGCCTCGACGAACAGCATGAGGAATCCTCTCCTCGCCCGCCCCCGGTTGCATTATGGACCCCACGCACGCGGCTGCCAACCGAGACAGCCGGCATTGGCGTCAGGCCTTGTAGTCAGGCCCTGTAGTCAGGCCTTGGCGAGCGCCTGGAAGACCATATCCGGCGCATGCGCGATCACCGCAAGCAGCGCCCGTGCAGGTCCCCGCGGCGCGCGCTTGCCCTGCTCCCAGTTGCGGATGGTCTCGACGGGCACGCCGAGTTTTGCGGCGAACTCCATCTGGGTGAGACAGGCACGGCGGCGCAGGTCGCGCACTTCGAGCGGGCCGGCTTCGCTCGGCACAGCCGCGCCTTGCAGCGGAAGCTCCTGCCCGTCCCGCAATTCGACGATCCGTCCGTCCGCTTTCAGCCGCAACCGCATGTTCATCCCCAAGCGGGGCGATCATGATCGAGCTGGCTTAAGTTCGGATTAATGATAGCGCGATTGCAGCTATTTCAGCCCGAACCACAAGGTCGCAATGCCGAGGAAGGAGAAGAAGCCGACGACGTCGGTCACCGTCGTGACGAAGGTGCCGGAGGCGACCGCAGGATCGGCGCGCACCCGTTCGAGCCCCATCGGGATCAGAATGCCGCCGAGCGCGCCGGCAACGAGGTTGCAGATGATCGCCAGCCCGATGACGATGCCGAGCCCCGGGATCTTGAACCAGGCCACTGCGGCAATGCCGGTGATCACTGCAAAGGCGAGGCCATTGACGAGGCCGACGAAGGTCTCGCGCATCACCACGCGCCAGGCATTGGAGGAGCCGAGCTCGCGGGTGGCGAGCGCCCGCACCGCGACCGTCATGGTCTGGGTCGCGGCGTTGCCGCCCTGGCTCGCCACGATCGGCGCGAGCACGGCGAGCGCCACCATCTTTTCGAGCTGCCCCTCGAACAGGCCGAGCACGGAAGATGCCAGGAACGCGGTGGCGAGATTGACCAGGAGCCAGTTGAAGCGGGCGCGCGCAATGGTCAGCACGCTGTCGGACAGTTCTTCGTCGCTGGTGACGCCGCCGAGCGCCTTGAGGTCCTCGTCCGCCTCCTCCTCGATGACGTCAACGACATCGTCGACGGTGATGACACCGACGAGACGGTCCTGTGTATCGAGCACGGGTGCGGCAACGAGGTTATATTTGCCGAACATGTGCGCCACCTCCGCCTGGTCCTCCAGGACGGAGACGCGGCGGCGATCCTCGTCGCGGAGGTCGGCGAGCGGCACCGGGCGCCGGGCGCGCAAGAGCACGTCGAGCGGAACGGCGCCCTGCCAGTGCTGGTCCTTGTCGACGACGTAGATCTCGTAGAAGCGGTCCGGCAGATCGGGCGTCTCGCGCATGTAGTCGATCGCCTGGCCCACGGTGAAATCCTGGGGGACCGCAATGAACTCGGTCTGCATCCGCCTTCCGGCGGAGTTTTCCGGATAAAGCAGGCTGCGCTCGAGCGCGACGCGCTCGGGCAGCGGCAGCTTCTCGAGGATCTCCTCCTGATCCGCCTGATCGAGGGTCTCGAGCAGCTCGACGGCGTCGTCGGATTCGAGCTCGCGGACACCCTCGGCAACCGTTTCCGGCGGCAGCTCCTCGAGGATCTCCTCGCGGACGGCCTCGTCGACCTCGTTCAGGGCCGAGAAGTCGAAATCGCGCCCCGTCAGCTCGACCAGCCGGACGCGGTCATCCGCCTCCAGCGCGCCGATGAGGTCGCCAAGGTCCGCCTCGTGCAGTTCCGCGACGATGGCCCGCAACTGGGTGCTGTCGGAGGCCTCTATGGCACGCGCGATTTCCGCGACGAATTCGTGACGAATTTCGCCATCTTCATTGCGCATGGGAACGTGGTCGAGGACCGAGGTCTCGGCGGGTTCGGCAACGTCCATATGTTCGTCCATGGCGCGCCTCGCCGTTTGACAGGATGGATCAATTGGTCTGAGCTGGAGTTGAGGCAATAGTCACAAGGCAACATCGAGCGCAATGACAAAGATGCGTCTGCACCAATGGTCCCTGTCGGTCGCCATCGCGACGGCCGTGCTTGCCGGCAGCACGGCGGCGGACGCGGCCGACTGCCCGCGTCAGGATGCGCTCGGCACCGCGCGCGTGCTCAGCGTCGATGCCAAGACCTATCCGCGGGTCGGGCTGAAGAGCTTTCCGCAGACCCTGCCGCTCGCCGATCACGAGGTCGTGCTGACCTTCGATGACGGGCCCCGGCCTCCGCACACGCAAAAGGTGCTGGCAGCGCTAGCGCATGAATGCGTGCGCGCCACCTTCTTCCTGGTCGGCCAGTCATCGGCGGAATCTCCCGCACTGGTCAAGCGGATCGCTGCTGAAGGCCACACCGTCGCGCATCACACCTGGTCGCACCCGATGTCGTCGAAAATCTCCTTCGAACAGGCAAAGGAGAACATCGACCGCGGGATCGAGGCCGACGAGAAGGCACTCAACGGCGTGGCGACCCGCACGCCCTCGACGCCGTTCTTCCGCTTCCCCTATTTCGACTCCACGCCAGCGACGCTCGATCTGCTCCAGTCGCGCGGCATCGCCGTGTTCGGAGCAGACCTTTGGGCGAGCGACTGGGAGGACATCACCCCCGAGGAGGAATTGAAGAAGGTCAAAGAGCGGCTCGAGGCCGCCAGGAAGGGTATCATCCTGTTGCACGACGCGCAGGCGCGAACTGCGGCCATGATGCCCGCCTTCCTGCGGTACCTGCACGACAATGGCTACCACGTCGTTCACATTGTCCCGGCGGCGACGCAAAAGAGCGCCAATGCGCATTGATGCCGGAATGTCACGGCGGCCCAAAATGGGGTGATCGTGGGGCAATTAAGCCTCCGTTCATGCTAGGCCATGCAAATTGGACGGGGACCGGGCCTGAACCATTTCGGCTGGGCTTCGACCAAGGTTTTGAGATCGCGTGGATGTTCTGTCGCGGATCGCGTACGAGGGCAGACGGAGAGCAATGATCGGTCGTAGAGTTTCCTGCCGGATGCGGTCCTGGATCGTCTGCCTCGGATTTTTGGCCGCTGGCCCTGCCGCTGCGGTCGCCGCCGACTGTCCCGGCCATCCCGACGCGCTCGGCACCTCGCGCACGATCGTGGTCGACCCCCGCGAGCATCCGCGCATCGGCACGATGCAGTACCGGGAAACGCTGCCGCTGAGAGACCACGAGGTGGTCCTGACCTTCGACGACGGTCCGCTGCCGAAATACTCGAACCAGGTGCTCCAGATCCTGGCCGATGAGTGCATCAAGGCGACGTTCTTCACCATCGGCAATCAGGCCAAGGCGAACCCCGAGGGCGTGCGCAAGCTGGTCGCGGCCGGCCACACCGTCGGCACGCACAGTCTCACCCATCCCCTGACCTTCGAGAAGATGCCGATCGAGAAGGCGCAGGCCGAGATCGAAGGCGGCATCCAGTGGACCACCGCGGCGATGACCGATCCGTCGGCGCTGGCGCCGTTCTTCCGGATTCCCGGGCTGCTGCGCGCTGATGCCGTAGAGAACTATCTCATCTCGCGCGGCATCCAGGTCTGGAGCGCCGATTTCCCGGCTGACGACTGGCGGCACGTCTCGCCCGACCGTGTCTATCAGCTTGCCATCCAGCGGCTCGAGGCCAAGGGCAAGGGCATTCTGCTCCTTCACGACATCCAGCCGCGCACCGTCGCGGCGCTGCCCAAGATCATCCGCGAGCTCAAGGCCCGCGGCTATCGCATCGTGCATGTGGTGCCGGCGACTGCCGAACGGGCGGCAACGCCGACCGAGCCGGTTGAATGGTTGCTGCATCCGGCGAGCGAGAATGTGGCCGCGGTGCGCTGGCCGAGGATTCCGAGCTTCGTCTTCACACGGAGCGAAACGCTGCCGGCCCCGCTGCTGTCGGATTTGAACGCCGAGCTGCCGCGCCAGGCCGGCTCGTCGCATTGGGGCGTCGCGAAGGCCGGCGCGGAAAGCCTGCCCGTTCCGAGCCGGGACCTTTTCGAGATCAAGGAAGGCTCGCTCGAAGTGCTGCTGGCCAAGACGGCGTCACGCCAAGTCGCAACAAAGCTCGCGCGGGCCAACACGGCCGATGCGGTCTCCTCGAGGAATGCAAAGGGCCGTGCGGCGGTCGCAGCGCATGGCGGCCAGCATGCGCAGGCCTCGCGCGCTACCTCGAAGCGCACAGCGCGGGACGCCAATGCCAGCGCGTCGCGCCCGACAAAGCTCGCGAGCCTGAAGAAAAAGCAGCAATAAGGCTTACAAGCCGCCTACTGCCGCACGATGGCGGCGACACAGAGCAGCACGATCAGCGCCAGGAAGAACAGGTCCATATAGGACTTGAGCTCACCGTCGCGGCGCAGCCGCGCCACATCGGTCACGATCTGCTTGCGTGCATTGGTTCCGCCACTGCCGTCATTGATCGGCGCTTGCAGGCGCCGCGTCTCGCCTTCCAGCTTCTCGATCTTCTGATAAAAGTAGAACGCGCGCAGCGTCGAGGCCGCGCGCATGCCGCTATAGACCAGCACGAGAATCGCGAGGATCGCGCGGTTGGGGTATTTCTCCATGAAGTTCAGGCTGAAATAGACCATCGCCAGGAACGCGAAGTTGGTCACGAAGCGGTAGACGAAGCTTAGAAAGACCATGCTGGCTCCAGCGAAGGGCGGCGCGATCGTGCGATCGTTGTGAGTTGCGGAGATATTGGACGCAAGCCGGAACTGCCGGCCTGGAATGCTGTGGGTGCTGGTCTACGCCAAGATTGTGCAACCAAGATTAAGGGTGCCCGCGCAGTGCGGGCCGAGAATCGATCGGGGGCCGGACGCGCGCGCCTTTTAGCTACGCTTGGCCATAATGCAAGAGAGCGCAGGCGGCTTGCCGCGACGCCACGCGCGGACGGCGGCGGCCGCGTCGGCTCAATGGAGATTCAGGAAAAGTCGCGTTACACTGCCTTTGCCACCAGACTTTGCCTGACGATGTGGGGTCTGCCGATGCCGAAAAAGGGAATCACGGGCCACGACGAGTGGGTGCTCACCGAGGCGCTGGCTACCGCGCTGGTCGCGCTGGAGCAGCTCGCGCCAAAGCACCAGCCGCGCGCGCATATGGACGACATCCGCAAGATGCTCGCCAGCGGCAAGGAGCCGGCGACGGTCAGCCTGCACCTCGCCCAGGCCAAATGCCGCCTGTTCCCCGACACCGATCCGCTCGAGATCTACCGGGAATACGGGATCGGCGAGGAATATGGCTGAGCGGTCCGCTCGTGAGTCCCCTTCCTGAAGACGTGAATTTTTCGAGATCGCTGCGCCCGGGAGGGGTGGTCGCACTTGCTGCGATTTCAATGGTTTGCCGGGATCGTTGTGACGGGCGTTTGCAGTCCCCTCAGATTGAGCTCAGCATAATGCTGGTCTCGGTATTCAAGATTCCATCGATCGTGCGCACCTTGCCCAATACACGATCGAAGTCGCTGAGCCCCGACGCGCGGATTTCCGCAATCAGATCCCAGCCGCCATTGGTCGTGTGAAGCGCGTGAAGTTCCGGAAGGCCCCGCAGCCGCCGGATCACCGCGGTCGTAGAGCGGCCCGCGACTTCGATCATCATGATCGCTCGGATCGTGTTTGCGTCGTAGTCCTGCCGGACCCGCAGCGTGAAGCCGAGCACGGCGCCGGATTCTAGAAGTCGGTCGAGCCGGCTCTGCACCGTGGCGCGCGACACGCCGAGAATGGTCGCAAGCTTCGAGATCGGAGCTCGTCCATCCTCCCGCAGGGCAGCGACCAGGCGATGGTCCAGATCATCTAGAATGTGCATTGCGCAAATTGCCATCAATGACCGTGCACAATGCGCAATATAGCACGGTAAATTGTCATCTATTCCCATTTTCTATGCAAATTGTGAAAATTAACACTGCTCCTCCCAAAGGAGCAAAAGATGGTCCGATTCGTCGGGGTAGAGAACATGTTGCGGCTGGTGCGCTCGATCGGCGTCGAGCCGTACCTGGTCGGTCTTTCGTCCTATATTGAAGAGGACTTCCGCCGCTGGACCGTCTTCGAGAAGACGCCGCGCCTGGCCAGCCATTCGCGCGATGGCGTCATCGAGCTGATGCCAACCAGCGACGGCAGGCTCTACGGCGTCAAATATGTCAATGGTCATCCCAAGAATACCCGGGCCGGACTTCAGACGGTGACGGCGTTCGGCTTCCTATCCGATGTCGATACCGGCTATCCCCGATTGCTCGCCGAAATGACGATCACGACGGCACTACGAACGGCCGCCACCTCGGCGCTCGCCGCCAAATATCTGGCCCGCGCTGACTCCCGAACAATGGCCATTATCGGCCTGGGGGCGCAGTCCGAGTTTCAGGCACTGGCTTTCAAATCGTTGCTCGGCATCCGCCATCTTCGCGTCTACGATATCGAGGCCGCGGCGACGCGAAAATTTATCGCCAATCTCGCATCCTTCGGCTTCGAGATCGAAGCCGCCCGAAGCGTGCACGAGGCGATCCTTGGCGCGGATATCATCACGACCGTGACTGCCGACAAACTCAAGGCGACCATCCTCTCCGACAACATGGTTGGCAGTGGCATCCATATCAACGCGGTCGGGGGCGATTGTCCTGGAAAGACAGAACTGCAACGCGAAATCCTGCTACGCAGTGACGTCTTCGTCGAGTTTCCCGAGCAGACGCGAATAGAGGGTGAAATCCAGCAGATGCCGCCGGACTTTCCGGTCACCGAGCTATGGCGAGTGATCGTCGGCGACGTGCGCGGACGAAGCTCGCGCGAGCAGATCACTATTTTTGATTCAGTGGGATTTGCGACCGAGGATTTCTCCGCGCTGCGCTTTCTGGACGATCTTGTCGACGGAACAGATTACTATGACGATATCGATCTGCTCGCCGAACCGGCCGATCCGCGCGATCTCTTCGGTTTGTTGTGCAAGAAGAGCAGCGATTTGCGCCGAGCTCGCAGTGCAGCAATTGTGCAAAAGCTCTCCGCGCAGGCGATTGCTGACTTGATTGGCGAGCACCCGCTCGTTGAATGAAATGCAGTCCGGCTCCAGTGCGCCCATTTTGCCTCGTGTCCAGGATGCTTTGGCCTTGGGTTCGGAGAGTGTGCACACAAACTGCGCAGAAAGGCGACTGCGGACCACATGAAAGAGACCATGTTGGTGCACATGGGACATCTCAATACGAGCCGGCATATTGGCCCGGCCTCCGCAAGGCGACATCGAACGGGTTGACCTTCTGTGCCAGCGCCTCGGCCTCGCGCCTGAGCACCTGGACCACAATCGGCAAGCGCTCCGAATTGAGCCGCTCGACTGTGCTGCCGATACTGATCGCGGCGAGCGGCCGTCGTTCGCGATCAAGGATAGCAACGGCAACACCAGCCATGCCCGGCAGAAGCCCGGTACCGCGCGCTGCGTAACCGTTCTCCCGCACTCGATCGATTTCATTGCGGAAGAACACCTCGTCGAACAGGCCGAAATTGAGGAGGCGCGGCAGGTTGAAACGGATCACCTCCTCACGCTCCGCCTCAGGCAGGTGAGCGAGGATGGCCATGCTGCCCTGCCCGACCCCAAGGATCACCTTGCCCCCGATATCGCCGGTGAAAGAGCGGATCGGCACCGGTCCTTCGCAGCGATCGAGGCAGACCGCATCATATCCACTGCGTACCAGGAGAAAGACCGTGTCCCCCAAAGCCGCCGACAGCCGCAACAGCGTCGGCCGGCAAACCTCGCGCAGATTGCCGGGGTTTCCGGCCCGGGCGGCAAGCGCAAAAAACTCGATGCTCAGTCGGTAATACTTGCTGCGCCCATCCTGCTCTACCAGGCCTTCGTCGATCAGCATGCGCAGCAATCTGTGCGCCGAGGCCGGTGTCAGTCCGGCCGTCTCGGCCGCATTCGTCAACCGCGTCCCCGCGCTGCCGCACGTGGCTAGCGCACGCAGCAAGGCGACGGCGCGCGGCAGACTTCCGGAAGGTCCAGCACTCGAAGTATCATCCATCAGATGAAAATATCCTCTCCGTCGCCGCCTTCAAATTACACATACCGAAAGAGTCGTGTCGGATGTTTGCACATATCGGAATATGGCATTGACATACCGCGGATCAAAGACCTGAATGGTGAGTAACGCCCTCGCTCTGGCAGTCCTGCTCCATGCGCGAACCGGTCTTGCGTGTCGAAGATCTTCGGACCGAATTTCGCATTCGTGCCGAATGGTATGCGGCCGTCGATGGGGTGTCCTTCGCGCTCGACCGCAACGAGACGCTGGCCCTGGTCGGCGAGTCCGGCTGCGGAAAGTCGGTCACGGCCCTCTCTATTATGGGTCTCGTGCCGCAACCGCATGGTCGCGTGCCGGCGGGCCGCATCCTGCTCGATGGCGTCGATCTGCGAACTCTTGATGAAGCGAAGTTCGAGGCTCTGCGCGGCGATCGCATGGCGATGATCTTTCAGGAGCCGATGACGAGCCTCAATCCGGTAATGAGCATCGGATCGCAGGTTGCCGAAGCGCTGCGCGTCCATCGCGGCCTGCCCCGGGCAGCCGCCGAGGCGAAGGCGCTCGCGGTTCTCGAAGAGGTGAAAATTCCGTCCGCCAAGCAGCGTTTCCACGATTATCCGCATCAATTCTCGGGCGGCATGCGCCAGCGCGTGATGATCGCGATGGCGCTCGCGTGCGAACCGACGCTGCTGCTCGCCGACGAACCGACGACCGCCCTCGACGTGACCATCCAGGCGCAGGTGCTCGGGTTGCTCGCCGATCTGAAGTCGCGGCACGGCATGGCCATGCTGTTCATCACGCATAATCTCGGCGTCGTTGCCCAGATCGCCGATCGCGTTGCGGTGATGTATGCGGGCCAGATTGTCGAAGAGGCGCCGGTGCACGAGATCTTCACAAAGCCCGCCCATCCCTATACGCGCGCGCTGTTCTCGGCTATCCCGCGCATGGATCGCGCGGAGCAGACTCTCGCCGCCATTCCCGGCCGCGTGCCGCCCCTCAACGACATGCCGAAGGGATGCCGTTTCGCGCCGCGCTGCCCGTTGCGCCGCGAAGGTTGCGAGACGCCGCAAGTTCTAGCCGCGGCTGCCCCACGGCATCTCGCCCGGTGTCATATCGCGACCAACACTTTTGCGAAGGAGCTTGCCCATGCTTGAGGCGGCCGGTCGCGTGGTGATGGTCTCTGGCGCTTCGCGCGGGATCGGCCGCGCCGTGGTGGAGCGCCTGGGCGCAGGCGGCTATCACGTCTCGGCCGGCGTGCGCGATACCCGCGGGCTGGTCGGATCCGACCGGCTGATGCTGCAGCGCTACGACGCCGAGTCGCTGGCCTCGGCGGAAGCATGGGTTGCGGCGACGATCGAGCGTTTCGGGCGCCTCGACGGCCTCATCAACGCTGCTGGAATCAATCCGGATGCCAATCTGACCGATCCGGACGAAACGGCGCTCGACGCCATGATGCTGATCAACGTCAAGGCGCCGATGCGGCTCATGCGACTCGCGCTGCCGCACCTCGCCGAGAGCGGCGAAGGACGCGTGATCAACGTCGCCTCGATGTCGGGCAAGCGCGTCCGCAATCCCAACGCCGGTTATGCAATGAGCAAGTTTGCGCTCATCGCGCTCACCCATGCCGTACGGCAATACGGCTGGGACCACGGCATCCGCGCGACCGCGATCTGCCCGAGCTTCGTTGCCACCGACATGACCGCGCATGTCACCAAATGGCCACGCGAGAAAATGAGCGACCCACGCGACATCGCCGAACTGATCGCGACGGTCCTGCGACTGCCAAACACCGCGACCATCGCCGAGTTGCTGGTCAATTGCCGGCTGGAGGACATGCTTTGAGATTGCAACGCCTGGCGGAGACCAATCGGGCCGCCGTGTCGTTCATGCTCGACGGTGCGCCCGTGGCCGCGCTCGAGGGTGACACTCTGCTCACGGCCATTCTCGCACAAGACGGCTACCTGCGTGCGAGCGAATTCGGCGATGGTCTGCGTGCGGGCTTTTGCCTGATGGGAGCGTGCCAGGATTGCTGGGTGAACGTCGAGGGAGGCGGCCGCGTGCGCGCCTGCACGACCCCAGTCGCAGAAGGCATGCACGTGTCACGCAGGATGGTGCAGCCATGAGTATCGTCATCGTCGGCGCCGGTCCGGCCGGCACACGCGCGGCCGAGGTTCTTGTCTGCGCAGGCCTGCGTCCAATCGTGATCGACGAAGCGCCGGAGAATGGCGGGCGTATCTATCAGCGCCAGCCCGCCGGATTCCAGCGCACCGCGCGTGCTCTCTACGGCTTTGAGGCTGCAAAGGCACAGGCCATACACGACACATTCGACCGGCTGCGGTCCTCGGTGGATTTCCGGCCACGAACACTCGCATGGAATTTGCGTTCCGGCGTGATCGACACGATCTGCGACGGAAGGGCGAGTGTCGTGCCGTTCGCGCAGACCATCCTTTGCACTGGTGCGATGGATCGGGTGATCCCGCTCCCGGGCTGGACACTGCCGGGGGTATTCACTCTGGGCGGATCGCAGATTTCACTGAAGGCGCAGGGCTGCGCCATCGGCGCGCGCGTTGCCTTTCTCGGAACTGGGCCCCTGCTTTATCTCGTCGCCTATCAATATGCCCGCGCCGGCGCGCAAATTGCGGCTGTGCTCGACACGACTCCGTTCGCCACGAAGGCAACACAGGCGTTCAGGCTGATGCGCGGCCGCGCAACTTTCGCCAAAGGCCTTTACTACATCGCCTGGCTGCGGGCGCACGGCATCCCCATCGTCGAGGGCGCAATACCGCTCGCGATCGAAGGCGACGGTCGAGTCGAATCGCTGAGCTGGCGCGATGCGCGCGGCTGCAAGCACGGGGCGGCAGTCGACGCCGTCGCGCTCGGCTTTGGGCTGAAACCGGAGGCGCAGCTTGCCGATCTCGCCGGCGTGCCGTTCGACTTCGATCCCGTGCAGCACAACTGGCAGCCCCGCAAGGACCAGAGCGGGCAAACATCCGTCGAAGGCGTGTTCCTTGCCGGCGACGGCAGCGGCATTCGCGGTGCCGATCTTGCCGAGGCAGCCGGCGCGCGAGCCGCCTGGGCGGTGCTGGCAGCGCGCGGTCTGCCGGTCGATGCGCGCGCAGTCGCGCGCCTCGATGCGAGACTGGCAGAAGGTGAAACCTTCCGCGCCGCATTGGAGCGCGCTTTTCCATTCCCAACAAAGCTCGCCGCAGACATGGCCGACGATACGATCCTTTGCCGCTGCGAAGTGATCACGGCGGGCGAATTGCGCGCAGCCGCGAACGAAGTCCTCGCGACGCTTCCGCCGTCGGAAGTCAATCGGGCCAAAGCCCTCACCCGCGTCGGCATGGGACGCTGCCAGGGGCGCGTCTGCGGCGCGGCCGCGGCCGAGGTGCTGGCGGCCACGATGTCCTGCCCGGTCGAGCAGGTTGGCCGCCTGCGCGGACAACCGCCCGTGAAGCCGATCCCCATTCTCCCCGCGGAGGCCGCATGAGCGCGACGTCCGCCGATGTGTTGATCGTGGGGGGCGGTGGCGCCGGCTGCTCCACGGCCCTGCATCTTGCAAAGCGTGGCGTGCGATGCATTCTGCTCGAACGCGGCCAGATCGGCGGGCAAGCCAGCGGCGTCAATTACGGCGGCGTACGCCAACAGGGCCGGCATCCGGCCGAATTGCCGCTCGCCCGCCGCGCGCGCGAAATCTGGGCACGGCTGCCGGAACTCATCGGCACCGACTGCGAATTCGAGGTGACGGGCCACCTCAAGCTTGCGCGCAACCAGGCCGAGGAAGCCGAGCTGATCGCTTATCTCGACGTCGCCAAAGCCAACGAACTTCCACTGATCATGATCGGAGGCAACGCCATCCATCAGCAATATCCCTGGCTGGGCCCCGACGTCGTGGCCGGCTCGTTCGCGCCAGACGACGGCGCCGCAAATCCCCGTCTGTTGAGCCCGGCTCTCGCACGGGCCGCGCGCGATGTGGGTGCCGAAATCCGTCAATTCACCCCGGTCAGCAAGCTGGCCCACGATGGCGCTGAGTTCATCGTGACGTCGGGCCACCACGAATTTCGTGCCCGATATCTCGTCAACACAGCCGGCTATTGGGGCGGCGCGGTCGCCGCGGCATTCGGCGAGCAGGTTCCGGTTTCGCCGCTCAACCCGAACATGCTCGTGACCGAGCCCCTGCCCTATTTCATTGCGCCCAATCTGGGCGTCGTCGGTGGCGACGTCTACCTGCGTCAAATCCGTCGGGGGAACGTGATCTTCGGCGGTGGTCGCGGACATTCCGATCCAGATGTTCCCTCGTCACGACCATCGCCCGAAGCAAGCGCCACAGCCATGGCGAAGGCGCTGCAGCTCGTGCCGCAGCTCGCCGGCACCCAGGTGATCCGGAGCTGGACCGGCATCGACGGCGAAACGCCGGACGATATTCCGGTCATCGGGCCGAGCCGCACGACGCCTGGCCTGTTTCATGCATTCGGATTCTCCGGTCACGGTTTCCAGCTTGGCCCGGCCATCGGAGCCATCATGAGCGAGCTGGTCCTCGACGGACACACGGATGTCCCGCTCGAGCCGTTCCGTATCGATCGTTTCGCAGAGAACGGATTGTTCAACCAGCAGGGACAGAGACATGACGCTTCGCATCACGCTTAGTGCGGCACTTGCGGCCGCCATCTTCATTGCAGTGCCCGCTTCGGCGGCGCCGAAGAGCGATCTGAAAGTCGGGATGGCTGCCCAGGACGTCGGCCAGCTCGATCCTCATCGTGCGGTCAGCACCATCGACCGCACCGTGGTTGCCTGGATGTATAACGGCCTCGTACGCTTCAAGCCGGGAACCATGGACCCGACGCTGATCGAGCCGGATCTCGCGGAGAAGTGGGAATCGAGTGCCGACAAGCTCGACTGGACTTTCCACTTGCGCCACGGCGTCAAGTTTCACGCCGACTTTGGCGAGCTGACCGCGGATGACGTCGTGTTCAGTCTCAAGAGAGCCAGCGACGCCAAGACCTCGGCCTTCTCCGCCGACTTCGCCGCGTTCAAGACCATCGAGGCAACGGACCCTCATACGGTCCACATCGTCCTGGCGCGCCAGGTGCCGAGCCTGCTCGGGTTGCTCACCAATTATTCCGGCGGCTACATCGTCAGCCGCAAGGCGGTCGAGAAGCATGGCGCGGACTTCACGCGCAATCCGGTCGGCACAGGCCCCTTCGCCTTCGTTTCCGACACCCCGAACCAGTCGCTCGAACTCGCGGCCTTCGACGGCTATTTCAGAGGCAAGCCGAAGCTCGAGCATGTAAGCTACCGCTACATTCCCTCCGACTCATCGCGCGACCTTGCCTTCCAGAACGGCGAGATCGACCTCATCTACGGCAAACAGGATCAGGCCTGGATCAACCGCATTCGCGCATTGCCGAACTCGGTCGTGGACGTCTTCGAACCCGGCGAACTGGCCAATCTCAATCTCAACATCACGGCGAAGCCACTCGACGACATCCGCGTGCGGCAGGCGATCGCCTATGCCGTCAACCGGCCGGAACTCGTCAAGTGGCAGGGCACCGATACCGCACGGCCCGGCCAGAGCGTGATTCCGGCGGGTTATCTCGGATTCTCGAAGGATGTCGGTCTCGTCAACACCGACGTCGCCAAGGCCAAGGCGCTGCTCAAGGACGCCGGCTATCCCGATGGCGTGACGATCAAGATCATCCACACGCAATTGCCGCAGATGCTGGGCAGCATGCAGGTCGTGCAGGCGCAGCTGCGCAAGGCAGGCATCAATCTCGACATCCAGGTCGTCGATCACGCCACCTTCCACCAGCAGATCCGCAAGGATCTGAGCCCGATCGTCTACTACGCAGCGGCGCGCTTTCCGGTGGCGGACATCTACCTGACGCAGTTCTTCCATTCGGCAAGCATCGTCGGAAAGCCGACGGCGGTCACCAATTTCAGCCACTGCGACGTGGCGGACAAGGAAATCGACGCCGCCAAGACCGAGACCGATACCGAAAAGCAAGTTGCACTCTGGGTCGAGGCCCAGAAGAAGATTGTTGCAGCGCTCTGCGCCGTTCCGCTGGCGGAGGCCTTGCAGATCTGGGCGCATCACACCGACCTCGACTACGGCTATGAGTTGAAGGCGTCGCTCTCGCTCGGTCCGCTCCTGACCGAAGCCACGCAATTCAAGTGAGGCAAGCGCGACCAAGCTAGGGGATCGCCCGGTGATTGGCTTCATCGTCCGCAGATTGCTGGCCTCGATACCGACGCTGCTCGCGGTATTGACGCTCGTCTTTCTTCTGGTGCGCGTGGTCCCCGGCGATCCGGCTATCGCCATCCTCGGCGATCGGGCCACCCCGGAAACGCTCGCGGCCCTGCGCGCCGAACTCGGCCTTGATCGCTGGATCGGCGCGCAATATTTCGAGTTCCTCGGTCACGCCTTGCGCGGCGATCTCGGCACCAGCATGGTCACGCATCGCGCGGTCTGGACCGAGATTGCCGATGCTTTGCCGCACACCATCGTGTTGACGCTGACTGCCATGGCGATCGGCTGCCTGATCGGCATTCCAGCCGGCGTCTGGGCTGCCCTCCACCGCAACGGTCCGATCGACGTGCTCACGCGCCTGCTGTCATTGCTCGGGTTGTCTTTTCCCGTGTTTGTTTCGGGTATTTTTCTCCTGATCGTCTTCGCGTTGCAACTGCACTTGTTTCCGGTGATCGGCAATCCGCGCCCGGGCGACTGGATCGACGGCCTGCACAAGCTCGTCCTGCCCGCGACGACCCTTGGCATCGTCATGGCGGCCTATGTCGTCCGCGTGACGCGCAGCTCGATGCTGCAGGTTCTTGGCGAGGATTACATTCGCACCGCGCGCGCGAAGGGTGTGCCACGGCGCGCCATCATCTGGCGCCACGGCTTGTCCAACGCCCTGATCCCGGTGGTCACCGTGGTCGGCCTCTATGTCGGCATCCTCATCGGCAATTCGGTGCTCACCGAAATCGTCTTCAATCGGCCCGGCCTCGGCAAGGTGATCGTCAGTGCGCTGACCCAGCGCGACTACACCATGTTGCAGGGCATGATGGTGATCTATTGCTTCCTGATCGTGGTGGTGAACCTGATCACCGACATCAGCTATGGCCTCATCGACCCGAGGGTTAAGCAATGACTGATGTGGCCCTTTCCGCACCGCGTTCGCCCTGGCGTGTGATGGCCGGCCGGCTCTTGAGCGACCCGACGACACTCGCCGGCGTCGTGCTCTGCGCGATCGTCGTCATCGGCGCGCTGCTCGCACCTTGGATTGCTCCTCGCGATCCCCTCGAACAGAATATTCTCGATCGCCTGGCGGGACCCGGTTTCGACTATCTGCTCGGCACCGACCAGTTCGGCCGTGACGTGCTGTCACGGCTACTGTGGGGGGCCCGGGTATCGCTACTGGTGTCCTTTCTCTCCATTGTCGGCGCCATCGTCGTCGGCGGTGCGATCGGCATGATCAGCGGCTATGTCGGCGGCCGTTTCGATCTCGTGACCATGCAGGTGATGGACGTCCTCCTGTCGTTTCCGAGCCTGATCCTAGGCATGATCATGGTGGCACTGCTTGGGTCGAGTGTCACCAATCTCATCATTGCCATTGCGCTCACTGCGATAGCCCCCTTCGCGCGCATTGCGAGAGCACCCGTCCTGGTGCTCAAGGAACGCGCCTTCATCGAGGCCGGCCGCGCGCTCGGGTTCTCGCACTTGCGCATTCTGCTGGTGCATGTGCTGCCGAACATCGTCACCGATCTCCTCGTCATGGGCACACTCTGGATGGCGACCGCAGTCCGCACCGAGGCCTCGCTGTCCTTCATCGGGCTCGGCGTCAAGCCGCCGACGCCGACCTGGGGCGGCATGATGCGGGACGGATTCGAGAACATTCTGGATTCGGCATGGCTGTGCATATGGCCGGGACTGGCCATTCTTGTCCTGGTGCTTGGACTGAACCTCCTGGGTGACGGCCTTTGCGACGTGACCGATCCGAAAGCGAACGCCCAATGACCGCGTCGCAAGCCCTGCTCGAGGTTCGTGACCTCGCCAAGCATTTCACGGTGACGAAGGGCTTTCCCCGCCCGATCACAACGAAAGTCCGCGCCGTCGACGGCGTCAGCTTCGTAGTCGCGCGCGGCGAGGCATTCGGCCTCGTCGGCGAGTCCGGCTGCGGCAAGTCGACTGTGGCGCGCGCCGTGCTGCGCCTGATTCCGCCTGATGCCGGTCGTGTGCGCTTCGCCGACATCGACGTGACCGGCGCCCATGGATCCATACTGCAGCGGCTGCGCCGTCGCATGCAAATCGTATTCCAGGACCCCTATTCGTCGCTCAATCCGCGACGCACGATCGGCCAGGCTTTGACCGAGCCGCTTGGCGTGCACGGCCTTGCCCGCGGTCGCGCCGCACGCGAACGCGCAATCGCATTGCTGGAGGAGGTTGGGCTGCCGCCGTCCGCCTACGACCGCCACCCGCACGAGTTTTCCGGGGGACAGCGTCAGCGCATCGGAATTGCTCGTGCGTTGTCCGTCGAGCCCGAGCTGATTGTTGCCGACGAGCCGGTGTCTGCGCTCGACGTTTCTGTGCAGTCGCAGGTGCTACTGTTGCTGAAGGATCTTCAGTCACGGCGTGGTCTGACATTCGTGTTCGTCAGTCACGATCTCGGTGTCGTGCGGTGGTTCTGCTCGCGCGTCGCGGTGATGTATCTCGGGCGCATTGTGGAGGACGGTTCGGTGGCACGCGTATTCGGCGCACCACGTCATCCCTACACCCGTATGCTGCGTGATGCTTCGCCGATCCCCGACCCGGGCATACGAGGCACACTGCCGCGCATCGTCGGCGAAATCCCCTCCGCCGCCAATCCGCCGGCAGGATGTCACTTTCATCCCCGTTGTCCCCGCGCGTCCGATGTATGCAGGACCGCGTATCCCGAATGGCAAGTTGATGCTGATGGAGGTGTCGCCTGTCACCACCCAGAGACCTGATCAGTCGTGGCAACAAGTGTTGACGATCCCTCCAGTTTCACCCTTGTTGCCCGTCGGAGTGAGCCGCTTGGTCGCGTGAAACTAGGGCGGCGCGGCGATCTTATCTGACCTTGCGCGCAAAGAATTTCTGGAATGCTGCGAGCGCCTCTGGCGAGCGCATGCGCTCCGCGAAGAAATGGTTCTCCTGGCCTATCCGGCGCTCGATCTCTTCGGTTGGGGGCTTCAGGAGCTTACGCGCGGCCGCGACCGCCTCCGCCGGCAGCGCGCAGATTTCGCGCGCGACTTTCTGCGCCTCGACGACGGCGTGCCCGGGCGCCACGATCTGATTGACCAGGCCGGCCTCCTTCGCGTCTTCCGCGCTCATCTCGCGGCCCATCACCAGCATAGAAAACGCGCGCTGATGCCCAACCATACGCGGCACGAGCAGGCTGGTGGCGCCATCGGGCAGGAGGCCATAGTGGATGTAGGGTGAGGAAAACGTCGTGGTCGTGCTCGCGATCACGTAGTCGCAATGCAACACCATGGTCATGCCGATGCCGATCGCAATGCCATCGACGGCGGCGATGATCGGCTTGGTGTTGTTAACCAGCGCCTGAAGGAAAGTGACCGAGTTGCGCGGCCGCGCGCCGTCGTCGGCTTCGGTCGCAGCTTTCAGGAAATCGCCGATGTCGTTGCCGGCGGTGAATACGCCCGAGCGGCCCGTGAGGATCAGGCAGCGGATCGCGGGATTGGATTGCGCGGCATTGATGGCATCGCTCATCGCCAGGTACATGTCCTGGGTCAACGTGTTCTTCTTCTCCGGCCGGCGCATCGTGATCATGCGGGTGGCGCCGTCGTCGGTGACGATGATGTGCTCGGTCATGACGCTTCCCTCGCAATCTCGTTCTCTTAGTCGAACTGGACCGGCTCAGATCCGGGGTAGGAATGAGCGACGAACTCGCAAAACGCGCGAGCTGCCGGAGAAAGATCCGCCTTGCTCTTCCAGGCAAGCCCGACATCCATGGTGTGGACATCGTCATCGAGCGTCTTCAGATCGATGCGATGTCCCTCGAGCGACCAGGGACGATAGACCATGTCCGAAAGGATGGTAATTCCCATGCCCGTCGCAACCATGCTGCGAACGGCCTCGACCGACAAGGTGCGGAAGATAACGTTCGGAACATGCGTCGTGTGCTGCCAGTAGCGCATTGCGGAGCGTTCGGCTTCGTCGACGGTCAACATCAGATAGGGTTCGCTCGCCAGATCCGCCAGTTTGATGCTGTCTCTGCGGAGGAGCGGATGATTGGCACAAGTCCACAAGCGACGCCGCGAGCGCAGCAACAGCCGTGAGCGAATGGAGTGCCGGTCATGCAGATTCGAAACGAGCATGACCGCAGCATCGACGCTGCCGCTGATCAGACTCTGCTCGATCGCATCGCGCTGAAATTCGTGCAGGCGTACCGTTATACCTGGAAACGAACGCCAGAAGCGGGACAACAGCGGCGGCAGGAAATATCCGGCAACGGTATAGCTGACGGCCACGTCGACTATGCCGTCAACCTGCGTTCCCCAGCGATGCGGGCCGCGCATCGCATCTGAAACACTCGCCTCGATGGCGCGGGCGCGTTGCAAAAACTCCTGTCCGTCGAAGGTCAACGTCACGCCGTTCGAGTGACGGTCGAATAGCTTGCGGCCAAGCTCGGCTTCCAGCATCTTGATCGAGGCTGTAACCGCCGACTGCGAGACGTTCAGAGCAGCTGCGGCCGCCGAAACGCGTCCGGTTTCGGCCGTGGCGATGAAATGCCGAACCTGACGGAACGTCAGAGACATCAAATTTTCCGATATCAGTGAACGATATTTCGAATTTTACAATCACCCGGTGGAACGGAAAAATCAATCCATCGGTTCGCGGGTGAGAAGGCATTAAGATGATGTCCGGTGGCTTGGAGTTGGTCGCTCGCGATGTCAGCGTCCAATTCGAAGGCTTGAAAGCGTTGTCCGGCGTTACCCTGACCGTACCGCGGGGGCGCATCACCGGGCTGATCGGCCCCAATGGCGCCGGCAAAACCACTCTTATTAATGTACTTACAGGTTTTCAGCCGGTCGGCATCGGTAGCATCGAACTTGAAGGCGAGCCGCTCAATGGCATTGCGGCGCACAAGTTGCGACGCAAAGGCGTAGCGCGGACTTTCCAGTCGGGCCGACTTTTCCGTGATCTGCCGGTGATAGACAACCTGGAGGTGACCGGCGTCGGTCTCGGCCAGGCTCGTCGCGACGCGATCGCGGAGGCCGAGCGGGTTCTGGCCTGGCTCGGCATTTCGCACCTGGCGAGCACCATCGCGGGCGCCCTGCCCTACACGGACGAGCGGCGTGTCGCCGTCGGCCGCGCTATCATGTGCACGCCGCGCTATCTGCTGCTCGACGAGCCGGCGGCGGGCATGTCCGAACATGAGAGCCACGAACTCGCCACGATTATCCGGCGGATCGCGGATGAGCTCAACGTCGGCGTACTCCTGATCGAGCACAATATCGGCCTCGTGCTCGAACTCTGCGAGCGCATCTTCGTCCTCGACTCCGGCGAAATCATCGAAGTCGGCACACCCGCAGAGATCCGCGATAGCGACGCCGTGCGACATGCCTATATGGGTACGCAACGCGACGAGTTGATTCCGCCGATCGTCGCTGAAGAGGCGGTCGCATCATGACGTTGCTCGCCGTCGACGACATCACGGTCAGCTACGGGCGCTTGACGGCGCTGCGTGGGGTCACGCTGAAAATCGACGAAGGCGAAGTCTTGTTCGTGACTGGCCCGAACGGCGCCGGCAAATCGACCCTGCTCAATGCGATTGCGGGCGTCGTGCCGGCGGGCTCGGGCTCCATCATGATCGATGGCGCAACGGTCACCGGCACCTCGCCGGAAGAAATTGCCCGGCGCGGATTCTCGCTGGTGCCGGAGGGACGCAACGTCTTCGGCGGCCTGACGGTCGAGGAGAATCTGAAGGTCGGCACCGGCATGCGGACCGACCGGAAGAAGATCGCGGACGATCTGGCGTCCGTCTACGACGAATTCCCGATGCTAGCCGAGCGCCGCCACACCCCGGCCGGCATGCTCTCCGGCGGCCAGCAGCAGATGCTCGTCATCGGTCGCGCACTGATGGCCGCACCGCGCATCATGGCGATCGACGAGCCGTCGCTCGGCCTTGCGCCAAAGATCATCGACCAGGTCTACGAGATCCTGGTACGGCTGCGCGCGCAGCGCAAGCTCACCCTCCTTATCGTCGAGCAAAGCTCGACCCGCGCCATGATGACCGGTGGACGGATGGTTCTGATCCGCGGGGGGCGCATCGTTCTGGAGGGCGCCGCCACAGACATGATCAAGGACGATCGACTGAAGCAGGCCTATTTCGGCTTCGGAGATCACTGAGATGACGGACATCCTGCAGATCGTCTTCGACGCGCTGAGCCTCGGCAGCCTTTACGCGCTGGGGGCGCTCGGCATCGCTCTGATCTTCGGCGTCATGCGGCTGGTCAATTTCGCCCACGGCGATTTCATCGCCTTTTGCGTGTTCGCAATGCTGTGGCCCTCGGTCGACGCGGCGGCGATCGTATTTGCCGGCCAACTGCCGTCCTATCTGCTAATCCCGCTTCTGCTCCTGATCGGCGCGGTGCTGTCGATACTGTCGGAGATCGTGGTCTTCCGCCGCTTCCGCAACACCAATCCGGCGACGATGATGATCGCATCCTTTGCTCTCGGCTTCGTCATCCGGCATCTCCTGCTGATGCTGTATTCGAGCCGGCCGAAATCGATCACGCTGTGGCCGAGCCTGGGCCTGCCGGTCGAATTCCTCGGCGCCCACATCCCGATGCTCCAGGTCGTGACCATCATCATCACGCTGGTCGTACTCGTCGTGCTCGTCCTGTTCCTCAAGCGCACGCGCTATGGGCTGGAGATGCGCGCGGCGGCGGAGAATTTCACCATGGCCCGCATGCTTGGGGTTCGCGCCAATGGCGTGATCCTGCTGGCTTTCGCCATCAGCGGCATGCTGGCCGCGGCGATCGGCCTGATCCTGGCCACCAACTCCGGCACCGCCGATATCAGTATGGGAGCCAACGTGATGCTGATCGCCTTCATCGCAACCGTGATCGGCGGCCTCGGCAGCATTCCGGGTGCCGTTGCGGCCGGATTCCTGATCGGCGCGGCGAGTGTCGTGTTCCAGGCGACGTTGCCTCATGACGCCCGCGTGTTCCGCGATGCCTTCGTCTACGGCGCCGTCATCGTCGTGCTCCTGGTGCGGCCACAGGGCCTGTTCGCACCGAAATCAGCCAAGCAGAGAGTTTGATCGAATGTCGACGCGGCCATCCGTCATCCGGCAGACGATCGTGACTCCGATCATCCTGATCGTAGCGCTGCTCATCATGGCCGCCCTCGCCTATCAATTCGGCAGCCGGGCCTTCAATCGCACCGCCGTCGAGATGTTCATCAACATCATGGTCGTCGTCGGCCTCTACGTCTTCGTCGGCAATTCGGGCCTGCTGTCATTCGGCCATATCAGCTTCATGTGCCTCGGCGCCTACATGACCGCCTGGCTCGCCATCCCGCCGGTGATGAAGTCGATCACGCTCAAGGGACTGCCGGCTTGGCTGCTGCACACGCAACTACCGATGTGGGTGGCGACCCCAATCTCGGGCGTGTTCGCGGCGCTGTTCGCGCTGATCATCGGACGCGTGATCATGCGCCTGTCGGGCATAGCCGCCTCGATCGCGACTTTCGGCCTGCTCGGCGTCGTCAACAACGTCTATTCGAATTGGGACTCCGTGACGGGTGGACAGGGCTCGATCGTCGGCATTCCGCCAACCATGAACGTCTGGATTGGGTGGCTCGGTGCCGCGATTGCGATCGTAATCGCCTATCTCTATTCGATCTCGCGCTCGGGACTTGCGCTTCGCGCCACGCGCGACGAGGCCGTCGCCGCGAGCGCCTCCGGCATCGACGTCGTCCGCGAGCGGCTGATCGCCTTCGTCGTCAGCGCCTTCATCATCGGGCTCGCCGGCGCGCTCTATGCACACTTCCTCAGCATCGTGAATCCTGGCGCGTTTTATCTGCGGACGACCTTTGTCACGCTGTCAATGCTGGTGGTCGGCGGCATGTACAGCCTCAGCGGGGCCGTCTCGGGCGTAGTCGTGATGTCGTTGCTGATCGATCTGTTCCGCAATCTCGAGAGGGGCATCAGCCTCGGCGGCCACACCATCGCATTGCCGAATGGCGTCCAGGAGATCGCGATCGGCATCATCACCATTGTGATCCTGATGTACCTGCCCACGGGACTAACCCGCAACCAGGAATTCTCCTGGCGCGGATGGCCGTTGCAGCGGCGTCTGGCTCGCCCCGTCCAGACGGCGCTGAAGGAACTGAACTGACGTTCGTTTGCTCAATTGGAGGAGTGGCTCATGCGTTTTACGACAATACTCAGTGTTCTGGCGGGAGCGACTGCGCTCTGCTTCACGCCCGCCCAGGCGGCCGACGAGATCGTCGTCGGCTTTGCGACCGCGGCATCCGGATTCATGCAGGCCTATGACAAGCCGGCGCAGGATGCGGCTCTGATCAGGATCGATGAGATCAACAAGGCCGGCGGGCTGCTCGGCAAGAAGATCAAGCCTGTCTTCGCCGACACCAAGACCGACCAGGCCGAGGGCGCCAAAGCTGGTCTTGCGGTGCTCGACCAGGGCGCCGACCTCGTCATTGTCTCTTGCGACTACGATTTCGGCGCGCCCGCGGCGCTGCAGGCCCAGGCAGCCGGCAAAGTCTCCTTCTTCCTCTGCGCAGAGTCGATCAAGGCCGGCATTCCCGGCGTCGGCCCGTTCTCGTTCTCAGCCTCGGTGCTGGCGGCGGTCCAGGGCGCGACCATGGCGGAATGGGCCTACAACAAGAAGAATGCGCGCAACTTCTACCGGCTGCTCGATAGCTGGACCGTCTACAACAAGGGGATTTGCGACGGCTTCGACTGGCAGATGCCGCACCTGAAGGAGGCCAAGCTCGTCGGCAGCGATACTTTCAAGAACGATGACGCCTCGATCGCCTCGCAAATTACGCGCATCAAAAGCCTACCGAAGGAACCGGACGCCATCATGCTCTGCACGATGATGCCGGGCGCCGTATCCGCCATCAAGCAGATCCGCGCCGCCGGCATCAAGTCGATGATCCTGAACGGCTCCGGCGTCGACGGCAGCTATTGGCTGAACGCCACACCGGATCTGTCGAACTTCTACGTTCCGGTACAGGGCTCGGTCTATGGCGACGATCCCAATCCCAAGGTCAACGAGTTCAACAAGAAGTACAAGGAAGTCACCGGCGGCGATCCGTCGAGCCAGTACGTCTATCCCGGCTACGTCCTGATCGACGTCTGGGCCAAGGCGGTCGAACGCGCCAAGTCTACCGACGCGCCGGCGGTCGTTGCCGAACTCGAGAAGATGACCAACGAACCGACGCTGTTCGGGCCTCGCACCTTCACCAAGGACATCCACCATCAGAACCAGGGTCGTTACCTGATCGTCGACACCGAGGCCGGCAAGCCGAAGGTGGTCGATCAGTGGACGATCTCGGAGAAGATTCCGCTCGACTATCTGGTGTCCAAGTAAACCGGCAATGCGCCGTCCGGGGTACGCCATGCGGACCCCGGACGACCTTGCTTCTTCGTCTGCAAAGTCGTTGGGAGGAAATGGAGAGATGGTCGTGATCAACTGCGACATGGGCGAGGCCTACGGCCTCTACAAGATGGGCGACGACAAGGCACTGATGCCCCATATCGACGTCGCTAACGTCGCTTGCGGCTTTCATGCCTCCGACTTCAATCACATGCGCAAGACGGTGCAACTAGCCAAGGAGTTCGGCGTCAAGGTCGGCGCGCACCCCTCGCTACCCGACTTGCAGGGTTTCGGCCGCAGGGAGATGAAAATCAGCCGCGAGGAGCTGGCCAACTGCCTGCTCTATCAGATCGGAGCCCTCAAGGCGTTTCTCGACGCCGAGGGCATGGCCCTCAACCACATCAAACCGCACGGCGCCCTCTATGGCATGGCGTCGCGCAACGAGGAGATCGCTGAAGCCGTAGCCGATGCCGCCGACGTCTATAAGGTGCCACTGCTCGGCATGAAGGGAACGCTGCATCAAACGGTCTATGAGCGCCGCGGCCACACCTTCGTCGCCGAATATTATGCCGACCTCGATTACAACGCCGACGGCAGCCTCATCATCACCCGCGAGCACGAGGCCAAGGACCCCGTCGATGCCGCCTCACGGTGCACGCGCGCCGTGAGCGAAGGCAAGACGCGGACAGTGGCCGGAAACGACATCACGGTCGGCGCCGATTCGATCTGCATCCATTCCGACACGCCCAACGCAGTCGCGATCGCGGAGGCCGTTCGCGAGGCGGTCCGTCCCTATCTCACTGCGCGCTGAGCCAGTGCGCCAACAATCGAAGCAATCACGTCACGAGGAATCCATGGCAACCCAACAGATCTTCTCGCCGCTTCCGGGCATCTTCTATCGCAAGCCAGCCCCCGACAAGCCGGCCTACAAGAACGACGGCGACGTGGTCGCAGACAGCGACACGATCGGGCTCATCGAGGTGATGAAGTCGTTCAACGAGGTGAAGGCTGGCGCCGCCGGCAAGATCCTGCGGTTCCTCGCCGAGAACGAGGAGCCCGTGATGGCCGGTCAAGCGATCGCCGAAATCGACACTTGAGGCTCACCGCATCTCCATGCCGATCAAAAAGCTCCTCATAGCCAATCGAGGCGAGATCGCAGTGCGCATCATCCGCGCAGCGCGCGAGCTCGGCATTGCGACCGTGCAGGTCTATAGCAAGGCCGACAAGGACTCGCTCGCTGTCCGGCTCGCCGACGAGTCGATCGAGATCGGCCCGCCCCAAGCTTCAAAGTCATACCTCAATCAGGCGACCATCCTTGCTGCCGCCAAGACCTCTGGCGCCGATGCCATCCATCCCGGCTACGGCTTCTTGGCCGAGAACGCCGAATTCGCCGGGGCTGTCGAAGCATCAGGCCTGATCTTCGTTGGTCCGACCGCGCAATCGATCCGGCTGATGGGAGACAAGGTCGCGGCGCGGGAAGCTGCAGCCTCGGCCGGCGTTCCCACTGTCCCTGGCAGCCGCGGTCGCCTGGAATCGATTGACGACGCTTTCGCGCTTGTCGGCAAGACGGGCTTTCCCGTCATGATCAAGGCGGCAGCCGGCGGCGGTGGGCGCGGCATCCGCATCGCGCGATCGGCCGAGGAATTCCGTCATCTGATGCCGCAGGCCCAGGCCGAAGCGCTCGCCGCGTTCGGCGATGGTGGGCTGTACGTCGAGAAGCTGGTCGAAGGCGCGCGGCACATAGAGGTGCAGGTGCTCGGTGACGGGCACGACGTCATTCATTGCTTCGAGCGCGAATGCTCCTTGCAGCGACGTCGCCAGAAGGTTTGGGAAGAGGCCCCCTCGCCTTCGCTGGCTGCAGCCGTCCGGGAAAAACTTTGCGCTTCTGCTGTTGCGCTGGCCAAAGCGGTCAACTACCGCGGCGCCGGAACGCTCGAATATCTCTACGACGACAGGACGCATGAATTCTATTTTCTCGAGATGAACACCCGCATCCAGGTCGAGCATCCCGTCACAGAGATGATCACCGGCATCGATCTCGTGGGCGAGATGATCCGGATCGCCGGCGGCGAGCGCCTACGCTTGCGCCAGGACGAGGTGTGCGTCAGCGGCCATTCGATCGAGGTCCGCATCAATGCCGAGGATCCCTCGAAGAACTTCCTGCCGAACCCGGGAACCGTCAGCGCGCTCGACGTACCCGGCGGCGACGGCGTGCGCTTCGACAGCATGCTCTATCAGGGCTACACCGTACCACCTTTCTACGACAGCCTGCTCGCCAAGCTGATCGTGCATGACAGAGATCGAGCGAGCGCGATCCGAAAGCTCGAGCGCGCCCTTGCCGAGCTCAATGTCGAGGGCCTGGCGACGACGAAGTCGCTGCATCAGGCGCTTACCCGCGACGCCGACGTGCAGGCCGGACGCTTCCATACAGCCTGGCTCGAACCTTGGCTGGACTCCCATGCCGCGACGCTTGCGGCGCCGTTACCGACGGCAAAGGCTGCCCCATGATCACGAGAGAACCCGCCCCGTCAGCAACAGGAGGCCGCTAGTCATGCAAACCCGATTTTCCTTTGGCGGTGATGAGCACATCTTCGCCGAAGTCGGCGAAGCGATGTCGCTGGAGGCTTTCTTCAAGAGCCTCTTCGTCACCAATGCGGTGCGTGACGCCAAGATCAAGGGAGTGACCGAGATCTGTCCGGCGAATGCATCCTATCAAATCAAGTTCGACCCTGATCAGATCAAGCCCGACGATCTCCTTACCGAGCTGAAGCGGCTGGATACGGGATCCGAGAAGTCCGAGCCGGTGATCAAGACGCGGATCATCGAGATCCCCGTGCTCTACAACGATCCCTGGACGCACGAGACCCTGATGCGCTTCCGAGAACGGCACCAGGATCCGAACGGGACCGACCTCGAATACGCCGCGCGCATCAACGGGCTCGATGGCGTCGATGCCTTCATCAAGGCGCATTCGAGCTCGCCCTGGTTCGTCTCAATGGTCGGCTTCGTCGCAGGCCTACCCTTCCTCTACCAGATGGTGGAGCGCAAGCGGCAGCTTCAGGCGCCGAAATATCTGCGGCCACGCACGGACACGCCAAAGCTCACCGTGGGGCACGGCGGATGCTTCAGTTGCATTTATTCGGTGCGCGGTGCTGGCGGCTACCAGATGTTCGGCATCACGCCGATGCCGATCTACGATCCCAATCAGAAGATCAGCTATCTGCGCGACTTCATGTGCCTGTTCCGACCGGGCGACATCGTGAAGTGGAAGCCGATCGACCGGGCAGCCTATGACGCAGCAGTCGCCGACGTCGATGGCGGCCGCTTCGCGCCGGTCATCCGCGACGTCTCGTTCTCGCTGACCGAGTTCAACCGCGACATTGATGCCTACAACCGCAAGCTCGATGGAGTCCTCCATGGCCATTAAGGTTTTGAAGCCGGGTCTGGCGACCACCGTCCAGGACCTTGGGCGCCCCGGGTATTATCACATCGGCATCCCGCTCTCCGGCGGCATGGACCGTCACGCGCTCGCGGCCGCCAATTTACTCGTCGGCAACCCGGAAGGTGCGGCCGTGCTCGAAGCAGTGTTCATGGGACCGGAACTCGAATTCACCGAGGACGCCACGGTCGCGATCGCCGGCGCCGAGCTGCCGCCGAAGCTTGATGGCGAGCCGCGCGAGACCTGGACCAGCTTCAAGGTGAAGCGCGGCCAGATCCTCTCGTTCGACTTCCTCAAGCAGGGCGCGCGCGGCTACATTGCGGTCGCCGGCGGCATCGATGTTCCCGTCGTTCTCGGCTCGCGCTCGACCTATGCACTCGGCGCGCTCGGCGGCTTCAAGGGCCGAAAGCTCGAAGCCGGCGACGAGCTGCCGGTCGGCAAGGCCGCAGCAACCGTGAAAGATGGCCGCACGGTCGCGAAGGACCTGCGCGGCCAGCCGGCCGGCATGCCGACTGAGTTGCGCGCCATGCCGGGGCTCTACTGGCATCGCATCACCGAGGCCGCCGGCAACGCCTTCTTCTCCGACACCTGGAAGGTTGCTCCAGAAGCGGATCGCATCGGCTACCGCTTCAAGGGCGGCAAATCACTCGAATTCGTGCCGCGTGAGCCGCCGTTCGGCGCCGGCTCGGATCCCTCCAACATCACCGATGCCTGCTATCCCTATGGCTCGATCCAGGTGCCCGGGGGCACCGAGCCGATCGTGCTGCATCGTGACGCAGTCTCGGGCGGCGGTTATTTCATGGTCGGCACCGTCATCGCGGCAGACATGGATTTGATCGGCCAGCTCCAGCCCAACACGCCGGTCAAGTTCGTCAAGGTCGGCATGGATCAGGCGCTTGCAGCTCGCAAGAACCGGGCGGAGTTGCTGGGCAAGCTCCGGGCAGCCCTGGCGTAGTCGCCGGAGGCCGCATGATCTGACAGCGCCCCGGCCGGCACCGGTCGGGGCGAACAGATGTGTTTGCTTCCACATTCGCGGCTGGTGGCCGTCCTGGCAAACTCCCCTTCGGCATGAGAGTTGCAGCGGACGCGCTTGGGC
Source organism: Bradyrhizobium sp. UFLA05-108 (assembly GCF_059803455.1). NCBI lineage: Bacteria > Pseudomonadati > Pseudomonadota > Alphaproteobacteria > Hyphomicrobiales > Nitrobacteraceae > Bradyrhizobium > Bradyrhizobium sp. UFLA05-108. Next base: position 72,384 of record NZ_JBANAZ010000047.1, read on the forward strand.
TGAGAAACACCAGACATGAGCTATGCAAACATCGGAACAACCGCGATGTCCGTTTCTCTGAAACAGATCCGCTATTTCGTCGCCGCTGCCGAGACTGGACGCATCAGCCAGGCGGCCATGGACCTCAACGTCTCGCAATCGGCCGTGACCGCGGCAATCCAGCAGCTTGAAGCAATCGTTTGCGCGCGCCTTCTGGAGCGCACGCCGAACGGCGTAACCGTTACGATGGAGGGCAGTCGCTTCCTGTCTCAAGGCCGCCAGATTCTGGCTGCGGTCGCCGAAGCGGTGCGGAGCACGCATATGTCAGCGGGTCCACTCTTCGGGACGGTGCGCGTCGGCGTGACCTACACGGTGTCCGGCTATTTCCTGCCGCGCCACCAGATGCGCTTCCAGGCGAGCTTTCCCGGCATCACCATCGAGCTGTTCGAGGCGCCGCGCGACGTGCTCGAACGTGCACTCGTCGACGGCGCGCTCGATCTGGCGGTGATGCTGGTCTCCAACCTGCGCGACAATGCCATGCTCGTCAGCGAGACCTTATTGCGCTCGCCGCGCCGGCTGTGGCTTGCACCTGAGCATCCACTGACCCGCGCCGAGCGGGTGCATCTCTCGGAGATCGCGACCTATCCCTACGTCATGCTCACCGTCGACGAGGCCAAGCACACCTCGATGCGCTATTGGACCCATGCGGCGCTCGAACCGAAAACTGTCTTCCGCACCTCCTCCGTCGAAGCTGTGCGCTCCATGGTTGCGGGCGGCATGGGTATCGCCATTCTGTCCGACCTGATCTACCGGCCCTGGTCGCTGGAAGGGCAGCGGATCGAGACCCGCGTTATCGAGGATGAGGTTCCCAGCATGGATGTGGGCCTCGCTTGGCGGCGCGACACCAAACTCTCGGAGGCCGCCAAGGCGTTCCTCGATTTCATGCGCTTTGCGGTTGCCGGCGTCGGTCCGGCCAGGCCCCCGGTCAGCTTAGACCATCGGCATCGGGCCGAGGAGGCGATCGAAATCTAAGATATCTGTTTTCCGTATTTGTTCGACTTGACGCCGTCCGGCTGCCCTCGCCACACTCGCGCGGGGACACGACAACCGGAGGCACAGCCGGCGGCGGGAGTGAGACATGCAAATCACCTACGCGACCACCGACATTCCGTTGCAAGCCCGGCGTCAGTACTGGCAGGACGTCGTCTCCAGGACTTATTTCTCGCTGGACCTGCGCTTTCCGAGCCGCAGTGACTTCAGCGCCAGTCTCGGTGCCTGGTCCATGGGGCCGGTCTCCGTATCCCGAAACATCGCGAACGGTCTGCTCTACAAGCGCCACGAGCGGCATCTCCAGAATGCGGGGGACGAATCCTTCCTGATTACCGTGCCAGAGCTCGCCGAAATTCGCTTCGAGCAGGACGGCAAGGATGTGCGCTGCCGGCCTGGCGCCTTCGTGATCGAGCGCAGCCACCTACCTTACGAATTCAGCCACCATGATCCAGCGGCGCTGTGGGTGCTGAAAATCCCGAGCGCGGTCCTGCGTGCACGTATCTCGCGCCCAGAACGGCTTGCCACGCTGCAATTCGATGCCAACCGCAGCGTCGGTGCGCTGTTCGTCGACACACTGCGACTTGCCGGCGAGCGCATTGGCGAGATGGACGAGACGGCGCGCACGATGATGGGCAAGCACCTTATCGAACTCGTGGCCATGGCCATCGAGTCCGACGACCGCGTGCTGACCGGGCACTCCTCGTCGGTGCGCAACGGCCACCTGCTGCGCTGTGAGCATTTCATTCGTACTCGCCTCGAGGACATGCGGCTCACGCCCCAGATGATCGCCGATGGTTGCGGCATCTCGCTTCGATATCTGCACCAGATTTTCGAGGGCGAGGGTATGACCGTCTGCGCCTATATCCGCAACCAGCGTCTTTCGATGTGCGACGCACTGCTGCGCGATCCCAATTGCCGAAAGAGCATTTCGGAAATTGCTTATCAGTGGGGCTTCGCCGACCAGGCACAATTCAGCCGCAACTACCGCGGCCGTTTTGGCCGTACACCGAGCGAGGCGCGAGCGACCTCGCGCGCTTCCAATTCCTGAAAACAACGTCACCTGTGTCCAGTTGACCGATTTCTAAAGCGGGATGGGGTTAGGTTGAATCGATTTGGGATTCCCAAATCAGCTTGCTTCTGATTCACCATGCTGGCTGG
>NZ_JBANAZ010000048.1:0-74204 GCF_059803455.1 Bradyrhizobium sp. UFLA05-108
GGAGATGTCGCAGCCCGGCCGAACAAGGAGATGGCCAATAACGAAAGCGCTTGACACCAATCGCCCCATACAAGTCCTTTGCCCCTCAGCTGCCTTTCTCCGTGAAGCCTGAAGGTCTGCTTTTCGGGGACGGAGCCGACCAATCCATTGGCCGGTTAAGGTGATGCCGGTCGCTGGGTGGGATCCGGCCACGGAGAAGGGCCTGCTGTCTCAGTCTCCGCCGTTTCCAGCAGGATCACGCGTGGTACCGGTTTGAGGCCCGCCGAAATGCTCTTGGCCAGCTCCGCTGCGCTGGTCTTGACGGCAGGTTGGAGGAAATCATCCAGTCGCTGAAGGTTGGCATCTTGCCGCCCGAGCTCTTTCGCAACCGTGTAGTAAGCGTAGGCCTTGGTGTAGTCTCGCGCTGTCCCGGCACCGTCGTGATAGGCCCGAGCAAGCCAATAATGGCAATAGGCATTTCTGAAAGACGCGCAAAGCTGGAGCAATTCAAACGAGCGCTTGGTGTCGAACCACGGCGCCTCCCGCGCGTATCTGTAGACATAAGCGAGCTCCCCGAGAGCGTAGACCGAGTGCCCTTGCTTATAGGACCGCTCGAACCACTTGATCGATTCCGGCAAATCCTCGCCTTCCCGATAGCCATATCGGTCTCTGAACCACCGCGCGAGCGTGAGCTGTGCACCTTCAAACCCCGCATCCGCCGCGCGTCGCAAATAGTCGATCGCCTTCGCGGTGTCGCGGGTAAGCCCGCCCCGCCCGGTATTGATGCAGTATGCGAATTGCGTCATGGCGATGAGCTCGCCACTGTCCGCCGCTCTGCGCAGGAGGTCGACTGCCTTGACGGTATCGTACGTGCCGCCAAATTCGCCGCTGACGTATCCGGCAGCAGCAAGCCGCATCGCGTACGGCTCGCCAGCCGCCACCGCGTCATCGATCAACTTCCGTCCCGCCGTCTCATCCTTGGGCAAGCCGCCCGCGCCCGAGAAGAGTATGCGCCCGAGCACGCTGCCGGCCTGACGATGTCCCCCGGCAGCGGCCTCGCGCAGCAACGCTTCCGCGTCGCGCGTCTGGTCGGTCGAATTTGGTACCAGCAGGGCGAGCGCCGTGACGAATTGAACGTTCGGGTCGCTTGCGGTCGCCGATCTCAGGATATCGATCGCCTTCGTCCAATCATAGCGATAATAGGCGCCGAGCGCTGCCGTGAGCTTCGGCTGGTCGTCTGCAGCAGAGTTTCGAAAGGTCGACCGGTCGACGTTGACCGTGATCTGATTGGCGATGCTGGGTCTACTGACCTCATCGTCCCAGAAAAACGCGGCGCGCCGCGTTGCTGCGCAGCCCGGGGTCGACGCGTTGCTGCAATCGGCAGGCTTGGCCCAGTTGCCCAGCGGAATTGCCGCTTCGGGACCCATTAGACCCACGAGAAGCCAGCTCGCGAAAAGAACTGCTGTCACTTGCGGCCAGACAAGCCACGCGCGACGGTACCAGGGATCGTACTGCCAGAAGGCGACATGCAGGGCCGCTGCCCGGCCAATCGCTGTCATCTGATTTTTCCGTTCTAGTTCCATCCCGGGGCCATTGCTTCGTTTACGGCTATGCCACGTCCTGATTGACCAGCTCAACGGCGAGGAACTTGAGCGCATCGGCGATGGGAATGAAGAAATTGATGCTCACGCTCACCCCCGAGATGGTTAGTCCGGCAACGCTTGCAGCGACGACATTGCCGAACCGGTCCACCAACGGTCCCCCACTGTTGCCGGGATGAATGGCAACGTCGCTTTGCATGAGCGAAAGATCGTTTTCGGTGCGATAGGCGCTGACGATGCCTTTGGTTATGGTCGTCGAATATTTCTCATCGCGCGGCGTCCCGACCGCATAAACCTCGGAGGCGACCTCAGGAAGGTCAAGCTGCAGCGGCAGCGCGGTCATTCCCGATTCATTTACTTTGACCAGGGCGATGTCCCTCGTCTTGTTCGTTCGCACCACTTCGCCGGGCAGCTGACGGCCGGTTGTAAGCTTGACCGTCACGAACTTGTTCTCGGTTACCACGTGGTGGTTGGTCAGCAGATATCCATCCTTGGAGATGAAAAAGCCGCTACCGTGAGCCCCGTCAATCTTGACCGTGACAACGGCGGCCTGCAGAGCGGATGTGCCCTCCGACAGTGGGGTGACCGAGCGGGAGAGCGCGGGAATCTTGACGAGGTTATCGCTGATCTTCTCCGGCACGGTCTCGCGATATCCGGAAATCTGGATCGCTGCCTCAATGTCCGCCATGGCGAGCTGACGCACGTCCTCCGAGGGGTCGTGCGCAATGCGCGTGGCCTGGGCCTCACGCGCGCGCTCAAGCAGCGTTCGCATCTCGCGCGCTTGCCCCCAGGACTTGTTGCGCATGCCCGCCTTCAGCCACGGACCAAGGCTGGACTCGAGATTATCCGGCAATACGAAGTTTTGTCGTTTGGCCATCACCCGTAGAATCGCGACGAGCTCGTTTGCGGCATAGGGCGGAAACTCGATCGTCTTGGTAAAGCGGCTGGAGAGGCCCGGATTGCTATTGATGAAGCGCTGCATCTCATTCGGATAACCCGCGACGATCACGACGATGCGGTCGCGATTGTCCTCCATGAATTTGAGCAACGTATCGATTGCCTCCTGGCCGAAATCGTTACCCGGTCGCGCAAGCGAATACGCTTCATCGATGAATAGGATGCCATCGAGCGCTTCCCTGCATTTGTCGAGCGTCTTGGCGGCGGTTTGACCAATGTAGCCCGCGACGAGACCCGCGCGGTCAGTCTCGACCAGATGACCTTTTCGCAGCACGTTGAGTGAGCGATAGATCTCGCCGAGCGCGCGCGCGACCTCGGTCTTCCCCACTCCGGGCGGGCCGGTAAATACCATGTGCCGGCTGATGGGCGCGACGACCAGCCCCTGCTCGCGGCGCAAGCGCTCGACTTCAAGCGCCGACGTGAGCCTGTTCACCTCCTCCTTGACCGACTCCAGCCCGACCATCTGTTCGAGGCGGTCCAGCGCCTGATCAAGGGTACGTTCGGGGTGGATCGTGGCCGCAACCTTCAGCCTGCGCCCGGTGCGTGGCGCCAGATGGTCAGGCGCAGAAGAAGGCACCAACGCGTGTTCAACGACGATCGGAGCCGGAGTTGGCATGGCCGGCACGGGCGGAGGTGCCGGCGGCGGGACGTGCATTCGGACCAAAGGCACGCCTACGCTTTCGAAGTCGACCATTTCGACCTTGCTTATGTCAGCGGTCGGATCGGCGGCCACGCGCAAGGACTGGGCTTCGCACGCCCTATCGATAAGGTTGCGCATCTCGCGAGCGTTGCCCCAGCCCTCGCTTCTCCACTGGGTATCGATCCAGGGGATAAGGCTTTGCTCGAGCACGTCGGGCAACTCCACGTGTAGTCGCCTGGCCATCAATCGCAGGATCGCAGCAAGCTCTTTCGGCTCATAGGCCGGGAATTCGATGGTCCTGTTGAAGCGGCTCGCCAGGCCCGGATTGGTGGCGATGAAACGACGCATTTCATTGGGGTATCCGGCGGCGATCACCATGATGCGGTCGCGGTTGTCCTCCATGAACTTGATCAACGTTGCGATCGCCTCGTGGCCGAAATCCTTGCCTTCGCCGGCGAGCGAGTAGGCTTCGTCGACGAAGAGGATGCCGTCGAGTGCCTCCTTGCACTTGTCCAGCGTCTTCATGGCCGTCTGCCCGATATAACCTGCGACCAGATCGGCGCGCTGCACCTCCACCACATGTCCTTTGCGCAGCACTTTGAGCGAGCGATAAATCTCCCCCAGGGCGCGCGCGATCTCGGTCTTGCCGACGCCGGGCGGCCCGGTGAACACCATGTGCCGGCTCACCTTCGCCACGGGTAAGCCCTGTTCACGGCGCTTGCGCTCGACCTCGATGCCGGCCAGCAGCTTGTTGACCTCCTCCTTGACGGAGCTGAGGCCTATCATCTGATCGAGTTCGTCGAGCACCTCGTCGGCGCTGCGGACGGTTAGGGCCGGAGAATCCACGTTCAGCCGACGCCCGGGCGTATAGCCCTCCCCGACGGGGACCAATCCGAATCCGGTGGGGTCGGTGCCGAGCCGCATCGCCACGTAGGTCAGCGCGAACCCGGCCACCATGATCAGAAGCACGGCACCGATCGTGAGCGAGTTCACCCATGTCAATGCGCTGAATGGACCGGATCTCGGATTGAGAATCCACTGGGTGCCGACCGCGGCCACCATCATGGCGATACACATGCCGACCATCGGATGGTTGCGAAAGAAGTTTTTCATTGTCGGCAATTCCCGATCACGGTGTCGAGCTCACCCATCTTGGGCATTCATGGGCACGGGTTGCGAACCTGCCACCTCACGTTAACGGAATAAGTGCCGTTGACGTCGTGAACACCCCCGGGCCTCAGGTAGAACCCCACCTGGTCCGCCTCGCCGACCAAGGTAAGAACACCGCGGCCCGCGGGATAAGGCGCGGGATAGGGAATGGCGATGCGCTGAGGTGTAGTGGTGAGCTTGATCGGCGGCGACAGATATTGTCCCGAACGGACACGCACCATGCCACCATGCCCACTCGGTCGTTGCGTCAACGTAACCCATGCCAGGGGCACCTTGCAGTTCTTCGCGTCATCCACCGCGGCTTTCGTTGTTCCCGGATCGAGGGTGGGAAGGGCTGCATTGATGTCGGCTGGTACAAGCACTTCCAGAGTGGATTCCTCACCAATGGCAGCCGGCTTGTCGCGAGTGAGGCTTGGCAATACCACGACGGCGGCTATTCCGGCGGTCACGAGCGCGCCAGCAATTCCAATCAGTGCGCCCCGAGAGGAACCAGGCTTCTTGCCACGAGGCGGCTCCTGACGTGGAGCCCGGTCTTGCCCGCTGGGCGCGCCCTCGGAACCCTCATGTTGTGCATCTGGCTCACTCATGTTTCGGGCGTTCGTTCATTGCCGGGGCCAAGAGATTATGGTCGACGGCTGACGTGACGACAACCCTGATTCGGGGAGGCGCATACTGAACGACGTCACGTGCGCTTCCTCCCATCATCGTGTTTCGTGCCAGTTTTCGTTCCTGACAGAGGGAAGCTCGTGGTTAAGCTTTTGTCACAAAGCTACGGCGTGAAACGTGCGTCAGGTCACGCATCCGTTTCGGGGGCGGCTTCCCCTCTTGTCATCAGGCGATGATATTCGAGCCGCCGCGACTCAGAGCGGCGATGACGCTCGCGGGTCTAGCGGAAGGACATTAGGGATGATCGAAACCCGCAGCCCTAGAACGTCGCGCGCAGTCCGGCATAGAACGCCCGCGGCCTTGCCGGGCTCAGCGAGCGCGGGTCGGTGAAGTTGGCGCCGCCGTTGGTGAAGTTGGGCACCGCGGTGGTATCGAAGAAAGTGCCATAGGTCGCGTAGCGATTGTCGAAGATGTTGTCGATCTTGCCGTAGACTTGGATGTTCCTGGTGACCTGATAGGACGTGTGCAGGTTGAACACGGCGTAGGATGGCAGCTTCGAGGCCTGGTTGGATTCATCGCCGACCAGATACTGGCTCGACACGAAAAGCGCATCGCCGCCGACCTTCCAGGCGTCGGTGACTGCATAATCGATACCGACCTTGACGCGGTGACGCGGCACGGCCGGGATCTGGTTGCCGGGAACGACCTGGATGGTTTCGGTGGCCGGATCGGCAAACGGGCTGTTGGACGAAAGCGTGAGCGCATCGAGGAAGCGCGCGTCGACGAAGGCGTAGCTCGCATGGAACTGGAGCGCTGCCGATTTGAGGTTGACCTCAGCCTCGAGCCCCTGCCGGCGCGTCGCGCCAACGTTCTGGAAGAAGCCAAAGCCCTGCCGTCCCGCCACCGGCAGGCCCATGATGTCGTCATAATTCGTGGCGCGGAAACCGCCGATCTTCCAGCCGAACGTGCCGATGTTCAATTCCTTCGTGCCGCGGAGGCCCGCTTCGATCGTCTTCGACACGACCTGCTTGAGGGGCGGGTCGGAGACCAGGAAGGACGCGATAAGGCATGGGTTGTTCGGGTCGGCGCAGCCGAGCTCGAGCGGCGTCGGCACGCGGTTGGCCTCCGAATAGCCAGCATAGGCGGTGAGCTCCGACGTGATCTTGTAGGTGCCGCCGATGATCGGATTGAAGCGATCGTAGGTGTGATCGCCGTTGAGATCGATACCGAGCTGGTCCTCCAGCGTGACACGAGCGTGGTTGAAGCGACCGCCACCGGTGATCGCGAAGGCATCCGTCACGTTGAAGGTGTCGAGCGCGTAGAGGCCGGTGTACTGATTGACTGATCGCAGCGACACCGGGCCCATCTCACCGGTGTCGGGCGTGCCCGATTTCCCTAAGAAAATTCCGCTGCCGGCGACGACATAGTCCGTGCCGATGGTCCCGAGCTCGGCCGTGGCGTTGAAGCGCGTGACGCTGGCATCGAAGCCTGCGCCGACCACGAAGCGGTTCTCGTGATCGAACAGCCTGTCGGTGTTGGTCGCCTGCCCGGACACGCCGAATGTAGTCGATCGCGTCGTCGTCCGGTCGATCTCGCCGAGCAGAGTTCCGGGCGCGAAGGGGTTGGTGAGTTGGGCGCCGTTCAAGCCGTTGGCCGGCGTCGTGTCATCGCCAAAGCAGAGCAAGCCGGCAGCGGCGCATTCCTGCACGCTGGTGGGATTGCCGTCGACCACCCGCTGCTCGAACACCCGCGCATGCGCGGTGCCCTCGAAGGTCCAGGTCGGCGTCGCCTCGACCTTGCCGGTCAGGTTGACGTAGCCGACGCGGTTGTTGGTAGTCTGCGGGGTCGTGTAGGTCGCGCCCCAATATTGCTGGAGCAGCTCGGCGGGAACGGTGGCGGATGCGCCAAAATTGTTGTTGGCGACGCCCATATTGACGTGAAATTCGCTGTCCCCGCCCTTGTAGCCGACATCGCCGTAGAAACGGCGCACGTCCGATTGCGAAAAGTTGCGGAAGCCGTTGTCGTGCAGACCTTCGAGCGCGGCGTAGACGGCATAGTTGGTGTCGACCTGCTTGCCCCATTGCGCCGAGCTCTGGATGCGGCCGAACGAGCCACCCATGGTGTCGATCTCGGCGCCCTGGTAGGTAAAGCCGTCCTTCATTTGCAGGTTGACCGCGCCGCCGAGTGCATTGAGGCCGAAGGCGGGATTGTTGGTCACCACGGTGACCGAGCGGATCGCGGCGGTCGGGATCAGGTCCCAGTTGACGCTGTCGGCAAAGGCTTCGTTGATGCGAACGCCGTTCTGGTAGACGGCAAGCCCCTGTGGCGTGCCGACAATGGGCGAGGCGACGAAGCCGCGAAACTCGACATTGGGCTGGAATGGATTGCCGCTCACCTCGGAGATGTTCACGCCAGCCACGTTGTCGCGCAGCGCGTCGGTGACGTTCAGCGAGCCGGTACGCTTGATCTGGTTGGCATCGATGGCGTTGATGCTGGAGGGAACCTTGTCGACGTCGAGGCCCTTCGCGTTGCCCGGGGCGGTCGGATAGACGTAGATGCGGCTGCGGGGACGGCTCGCCACGCGCGTTGCGGGGCGCGAGGGGGCGCGGCGGGCACTCGGCTCCGGAGCGACCACCTCGACCGGCGGCAGGTTCTGGACATTGGTGTCCTCATCCTGCGCCGCTATGCCGGCGTCAGTCCACAGCACCAGCCCCGTCGACATCGACGCGATCAACAGCCTTCGCACGCCCATCCCCTGCCTTCCCATTCCCAAGCGTCGGCTGTTTTGAACGTCGCCGATTGCGGGAGTGAAGTGTAGTCGACGGCGAGTAACGCGCCAGCTACAAAAGGTCGGGCGCCATCGGCACCATATTTCCCGACAGAATCGGGAATTATTCCCGATCCTCAACCTGCCGCCGTCGGGATCAGCGCCTCCACCGTCACGCCACCCTCGCTGGATGCGACGTTGAGCGTTCCACCGAGCGCGAGAATCCGCTCGCGCATGCCGACGAGACCGAAGCCGAGCTTCTGGCCCTCCTCCATGCCGTGGCCGTTATCAGAGACCCGCACGCGCGCGCAGCCACGCCCCTCGCGCGCACCGCCCGGCTGCTCGGCCGGCTCGATCGTGACGTTCACCGCGGTTGCGCGAGCGTGACGGAACACGTTGGTCAGCGCCTCCTGCACGATCCGGTAGATGGTGAGATCGGCGGTCTCGCCGGTGACCCCAAGTGCCGGCGAGATCGTGGTTTCGATCCTCACGTCGGGATGCGACTCCCGCCATAGCCGCGACAGCGCTTCAAGCGCCTGCCGCAGGCCGAGCTCGGCAAGGCCGACCGGCCGCAGGCGCTCGAGGACGCGGCGGTTGAACTGCTGGAGCGCGTTGACCTGCTCCAGGATCGCGCTGCCATGCTTGCGGACGGCATCGGCGCTCAGCTCACGCGCCTCAGAGAGCTTTGCCAGCGCGCTCGCATGCGCGCGCAGCGAAAACAGATAGGGCCCGAACTCGTCGTGCAGCTCGCGCGCGATCTCCTTGCGTTCCCTGTCCTGGAGCGACACCGCGCGCTCGGCAAGGCGGCGCTTCTCCTCGACCGCCTCCCCCAGCGTTGCCGCGAGGTGGTTGAGCCGGGTGCAGATCGCAGCCAGCTCCGGCGCTCCCCCGGGCGCCACGCGCGCATCATAGCGGCCGGCTTCCAGCGCGATCATGACCTGCGAGAGGGATTCGAGCGGTCTTAGTGCGCGGCCGACCACCGTCATGATCACCAGGAACAACGCCAGCGCGATGGCCGAGCCGATCTCGAGTTGGGTCAAGATGCCGTCCCAGATCTCGGCGATCTCGTCATTGGGATGCGAGGTAATCACCAGCGAGCCTGGATTGCCGTGAATCGAGACGGGAACGCTGACCGCGGTCTGCTCGGGATGAACCAGGCTGACGAACCAGGCCGGCGGCGCGCGTGCGTCATCATCGTCCTCACCCGTGCGCGGCGGCGTCAGCGCGTTGCCGTTGGCATCGCGCAGGGCGATGCTGATGTGGCGCTGCCGGTTGAGGTCGTGCGCGATCTGGTTCAGCTTGGCGTCGGGATCCGGCGCCTCCTTCAGCTCGGCGACGATCATCTCGATGAACTCGCGCGCCAGCCGGATCACGCTCTGGTCCTCTGCCTGGACGCGCGGCCCCGCCTCCGCAACCTGCCGCGCGATGTTGACGCCAAGCCCCAAAGCCAACACGAGCGCCAGCAGGAGATTGATGCGCCCGCGCAAGGATAACTTTTGCCACATTGCTTCCGCCCCCTGCCCGCGAAGTTCGTTCATCGGGAGCGTTGACATGACCAAAGCGCCCGATATCTAATCCGGACCGTACAGCAATCTCGGCCGGGTTGCATGGTCCGACGCGGAACGTTCATTGCGAGCGACCTTTGGGCTCATGCGACGCAAAACGAAAGGCGCGAATGGCTGTCGCGGGGAACGCCTATGCGCATTCTGATCGTTGACGATCATCCTATCGTCGCCTCCGGCTGTCGTGCGGTGCTGGCCGACGAAGGCGAGATCGATATTCTGGAAGCCGCCGACGCCGAAAGCGGCGAGTGCGTGTTCATCGTCGAGCGCCCCGACATCTGCGTGATCGACATCAACCTGCCGACCGTCTCCGGCTTCGAGCTCGCGCGGCGCATCCTCGATCGCGCGCCCGATGCCGGCATCATCATGTTCAGCATGAACGACGATCCCGCCTTCGCCGCGCGCGCCATCGAGTGCGGCGCGAAAGGCTACGTCTCCAAGACCGGCGACCCCAACGATCTCGTCGAGGCGATCCGCGCCGTCGGCAAGGGCGAAACCTATTTGCCGAGCGCGATCGCCCGCAGCATTGCCTTCGCCGGACCTCAGCTCGCGCAAAATCCGCTTTCGAAATTGAATGCGCGCGAGATGGAAATCCTGCGGCTGCTCAGCGCCGGCAAGAGCCTTTCGGAGATCGCCTGGCTGGTGCAATCCTCCTACAAGACGGTCGCCAACACTTCCTCGATCATGCGCCAGAAGCTCGGGGTGAAGACCTCGGTCGAGCTGGTGCGGCTGGCGATCGACAGCGGCGTCGCCTGACGAAGCGCGCCTTCGCAAAATTTCGGTCACATATGCGTTGCAATCTTGATGTGGTGACGCCACGGAGTTTTTCGGCATGACGATCCAGACTGTTTCGACCAACAAATCCTACGGCGGCGTGCAGGGCGTGTATCGCCATGCGAGCAGCGCGACCAAGACCGACATGACCTTCTCGGTCTATGTGCCGCCGCATCAGGACGGCGCAAAGCTGCCGGTGGTCTGGTATCTGTCCGGCCTCACCTGCACGCATGCCAACGTCACCGAGAAAGGCGAGTTCCGCCGCGCCTGCGCCGAGCTTGGATTGATCTTCGTCGCGCCCGACACCAGCCCGCGCGGCGCTGATGTGCCCGGCGATCCCAACAACGCCTATGATTTCGGTCTCGGCGCCGGTTTCTATGTCGATGCGACCGAGGAGCCGTTCGCGCGCAACTATCATATGTGGAGCTACGTCACCGACGAATTGCCGCGGTTCGTCGCGGAGAAGTTTCCAGTGGATGCCAAGCGCCAGTCGGTGATGGGTCACTCGATGGGCGGCCACGGTGCGCTGACGGTCGCGCTGCGCAATCCGCATCGCTATCGCGCCGCCAGCGCCTTTGCGCCGATCGTCGCACCCTCGCAAGTACCCTGGGGCACCAAGGCGCTGACCGGCTATCTCGGTCCCAACAAGGATACCTGGCGCGCACACGACACCGTCGCGCTGATCGAGGACGGCGCGAAATATTCGGGCTTTCTGGTCGACTACGGCGATGCCGACAATTTCCTGACCGAGCAGCTTCGGCCGGAGCTGCTGCAAGCCGCGTGCACCAAAGCGAACATCCCGCTGACGCTGCGGCGACAGCCGGGCTACGATCACAGCTACTACTTCATCTCCACCTTCATGAGCGACCATCTGCACTGGCATGCGGCAAGATTGACGGCGTGAGCTCACCTTCTCCTCAGCCTCTCCCCGTTCTAGGCAGAGCTCTCGCATTTGATGTGAAAGCTTGAGGCGCTGAGGCTTCCACATCGTCATGGCCGGGCTTATCCCGGCCATCCACGCCTTACCTGCAGCACAAAGAACGTGGATGCCCGGGACAAGCCCGGGCATGACGACCTCGTCGATGCTCATATGCGATTCCCCTGCCGCAAGCGGGGAGAGGCGAAGAGACCGCTACTCCGGCTTGCCGTAGTTCGGCGCGAGCAGGCGGTTGCGGATCAGGTAGCTCATGGCGCGGGACCAGGATTCGTCGGTGTTGCCGCGCATGTCGGCGCTGGCCGCCGTCACGAGATTTCCGGTGTGCACGTCGCGCACGTAAATGTTGAGGTTGAGGATCAGGTTCGAGACCTTCTGCACCACGCCGGTGATTTCGAGATCGGCCCCCAACTGCCCCGCCAGCTTGACGTCACAACCGCCGCAGGACTGGAGGTTGCTATGCCGCGCCGCGTCACTCACCGGCGCGATATCCACGACCTGGAACTTGCCGGACTGTGCCAGTTCCTTGCGCAACTGATCGCCGATGCGCAGCATGCGCTCGTTCTCCGGCTTCGATCCGTAGAACTCCCCGGGCAGGCTTGTGTCGATCAATTCAAAATCAAACACCGCAAGCTTCGGCGAATCGGCGAACGCGGACGTACCAGTCGACACAAATAAGGCGGCCGCCAATAGCGCTCGCATGATCGTGACCTGCTCCTTCTCATCGCGACGACGAAATGCGGGGTTGCAAGCTAAGCCAAATCGGTCATGTTTCAAGGCGGGAAATGCCTCCACCGATACCTAAGCCGGGGAGGACGACAAGGAGGAAACATGATCCGATGGTTGGTCGGCCTGATCGGCGCCAGTCTTTTTGGCGTTGGTCTTGCGGCAACGCAGGCGCTCGCGGCCGAGCCTACCGAAATCGGGATCGGCTATCTCGGCGTCGCCGGCACCAAATCGACCCTGTCGCTGGTCGAGCAGCCCGCGGAGAATGACGGTGTCGCCGGCGCGCGGCTTGCGATCGAGGACAACAATACCACCGGAAAATTTCTCAACCAGCGCTTCAAGCTCGAGGAGCATCGCCTGAAGGAAGGCGAGGATTCGGTCCAGGCCGCGGCCGCGCTTGCCGAGCACAACGGTTTCATCATCGCCGACCTGCCGGCGGACGCGCTACTGAAAGTCGCCGACGGCGTGCGCGATCGCGGCACGCTGCTGTTCAACGCCGGCGCGATCGACGAGCGGCTGCGCGAGGCCGATTGCCGCGCCAATGTCATCCATGTGGCGCCGACACGCGCGATGCTGGCGGATGCGCTCGGGCAATATCTGGTGTGGAAGCGGTGGTCGCGCTGGCTGCTCGTGGTCGGCTCGCATGATGAGGACAAGCTCTATGCCGATGCGCTGCGCCGCGCCGCGACGCGGTTCGGCGCCAAGATCGTGCAGGAGCGTACCTTCGAGGACACCGGCGGTGCGCGCCGCACCGATAGCGGCGTGACGCTGATCCAGCGCCAGATGCCCGTATTCACGCAGCAGGCTCCGGCCTACGATGTGCTGGTCGCGGCCGACGAGAGCGAGGTGTTCGGCGCCTACCTGCCTTATCGTACTTGGGACCCCCGTCCGGTCGCAGGCTCCGCCGGCCTCGTGCCGAGAAGCTGGGACGCGGCGCAGGACCAATGGGGCGCCACACAGATGCAGAACCGTTTCATGAAGCTGAACATGCGCCGCATGACGGCGCTGGACATGCAGGCCTGGACCGCGGCGCGCATGATCGGCGAAGCGACCTCGCGCACCAATTCCGGTGACGTCAAGAAAGTCACCGATTTCATCAAGGGGCCGGATTTTTCCGTTGCCGCCTTCAAGGGAACGCGGCTGACCCTGCGCGACTGGAATTTGCAGCTCCGCCAGCCCATCCTCCTGGTCGACGGCCGCATGGTGGTGTCGGTATCGCCGCAGGAAGGCTTTTTGCACCAGGTCTCCGAGCTCGATACGCTCGGCTATGATCGCCCGGAGAGCAAATGCAAGTTGAAGTGAGGACGACGACGATGCGCATGTGGGGTGTTGGCCTGCTCTCTGGACTGGTGCTCGCGGCCGCGCCCGCCCATGCGTTCATCGCCTATATCTCCAACGAGAAGAGCAACACCGTCAGCGTGATCGACACCGAGAGCTGGACGGTGACCAAGACCATCAAGGTCGGCCAGCGCCCGCGCGGCATCGAGTTCACGCGCGACGGGAAATTCGTGATGGTCGCGGTCGGCGACGACGACACCATCCAGGTGATCGACGCCAAGACGCAAGGGATCGTCGACACCCTGCCCTCCGGCCCCGACCCCGAACTGTTCACCCAGGATGCGAGCGGCAAGGTGCTCTACGTCGCGAACGAGAACGACAATACCGTGACCGTGATCGATCTGGAGAAACGCGCGCGGATCGGCGACATCCAGGTCGGCGTCGAGCCCGAGGGCATGACGATCAGCCCCGACGGCAAGACGCTGATCAACACGTCCGAAACGACCAACATGGCGCATTTCATCGACACGGATTCGCGCCAGATCGTCGGCAACGTGCTGGTCGACGCGCGCCCGCGCTTTGCCGAGTTCAAGCACGACAGCTCGGAGCTCTGGGTCTCCTCGGAGATCGGCGGCACCGTCTCGATCATCGATCCGAAAAAGCGCGAGGTGATCGGCAAGGTTACGTTCGAGATCCCTGGTTTGCGGCGCGAGGCGATCCAGCCGGTCGGAATCGGCATCACCAAGGACGACAAGACCGCATTCATTGCACTGGGACCGGCGAACCGCATCGCCGTTGTCGACACCGCCACGCGCAAGGTGACGAAGTACCTACTGGTCGGGCAGCGGGTCTGGCACATGGCGTTCACGCCGGATGAAAAATATCTCCTCACCACCAACGGCGTGTCCAACGACGTGTCGGTGATCGACGTCGCCGCGCAAAAGGTGATCAAGACCATTCAGGTTGGCGAATTGCCCTGGGGCATTACGATCGCGCCATGACGACACCTGCACCCATCGTCGCCTCGACCGAAAGCGCGCCGCGACCCGCCCCGGCCGCGGTGCCGGCACTCTCGATCGACGGTATCAGCCATGCCTATGGGGCGCGCCGTGCGCTGATCGACGTCTCCTTCACGGTTGCGCCCGCGAGCTTCACGGCGCTGCTTGGCCTCAACGGCGCGGGCAAGAGCACGCTGTTCTCGCTTGTTACGCGGCTGTTCGGAATCCAAACCGGCCGCGTCGGCATTTTCGGCCATGACATCAGCCGAAACCCGGGCGAGGCGCTGCGGCTGCTAGGCGTCGTGTTCCAGCCGCGCACGCTCGACCTCGATCTGTCCCTGACGCAGAACCTGCTCTATCACGCCGCGCTCCATGGCATCAGCCGGCGCGAGGCTGGCGCGCGTAGCGCCGAGCTGCTCGGCCGCATCGGGCTTGCCGATCGCGCCGGCAACAAGGTGCGTGATCTCTCGGGCGGGCAGATGCGGCGGCTCGAGATCGCGCGTGCGCTCCTGCAGCGGCCGCGCCTGTTGCTGCTGGACGAGCCGACCGTCGGCCTCGACGTCAAGGCCCGCGCCGACATCATCAGCCATGTCCGCCAGCTCGTGACCGAACAAGGCATCGGCGTGCTCTGGGCCACGCATCTGTTCGACGAGATCACGGCCAGCGACGACCTCGTCGTGCTGCACCAGGGCAAGGTGCTGGCGAAGGGACCGGTCAGCCGCGTGATCGCCGAAGCCGGCGCGCAGGACGTCAATTCCGCCTTCATGCGCCTCACCGGGGCGCAGACGATGCCTGGAGGCGGCGCATGAGCAGCATCACTACGCGCGACGCCACGCCGCGCGGCTTCCCGCTCTCGGCCTACATGACCTGCCTCACCGGCATCGTCTGGCGCGAAGGCCTGCGCTTCCTGCATCAGCGCGAGCGTTTCGTGTCGGCCCTGGTGCGGCCTCTGGTCTGGCTGTTCATCTTCGCCGCCGGCTTTCGCCAGGTGCTCGGCATCTCCATCATCCCACCCTACGAGACCTACATCCTCTATGAGGTCTATATCGCACCCGGGCTGATGGCGATGATCCAGCTCTTCAACGGCATGCAGTCCTCGCTCTCGATGGTCTATGACCGCGAGATGGGGAATATGCGTACGCTCCTGGTGAGCCCGCTGCCGCGCTGGTTCCTGTTGTTCTGCAAGCTGCTCGCCGGCACCGCGGTCTCGCTCTTGCAGGTCTACGCGTTCCTGGTCATTGCCTGGGCCTGGGACATCACGCCGCCGCCACTCGGCTATCTCACGGTGTTGCCGGCGCTGGTGCTGTCCGGTCTGATGCTGGGATCGCTGGGGATGCTGATCTCCTCCGGCATCAAGCAGCTCGAAAATTTCGCCGGCGTGATGAACTTCGTGATCTTCCCGATGTTCTTTGCCTCATCGGCCCTCTATCCGCTGTGGCGCGTGCAGGAAGGCAGCCCGTATCTCTATTACGTCTGCCAGGCCAACCCGTTCACCCATGCGGTCGAACTGATCCGCTTTGCACTTTATGGGCAAATCAACTGGATCTCGCTGGCGGTGGTCGCGACCTGCACAATCGTCTTCATGATCGGCGCGATCTATGCCTATGATCCGTCGCGAGGGCTGGCGCGGCGCGGGCCCGCGGGAGGCGAAGGATGAGATTTCGGATCGTGACCATAGCCGCCCTGACGCTCGCGGCATCGACCGCGGCCTCGCGGGCGGCCGATCCGCGCTATCCCGACTGGCCCTGCACGCAGGCAAAAGTCCCGGAAGTCTCGCTCGCCGCGGTCTGGGCCGGCCCGCCGCTCGACGACGTCCAGGACAAGTGGAAGGACAATGCCAAGGTGAGTGCGCTGGTATCGAAGCTGGCAGCGCGCAAGACGCCGCTGGATGACGCCGAAAAATCCGTGAAGGAGTTTTTGGCGAGCTCCGCCTCCGACAAGACCACGAACGCAAAGCTCCTGTTCGCCGGCCTGTTCGACACGCTCAATGCCCAGCGCTCCTCGGTGATGAATGGGCTCGAGCGAGTCAGTCGCAAGCAGCGCGAGGCCGCCGACAAGGTCCGCGACGACACCATCGAGCTCCAGAGCCTGCAGAGCGCTACCCCACGCGACGACGCCAAGATCGACGCGCTGTCCAATCAGCTGATCTGGGAAACCCGCATCTTCGAGGACCGCCGCAAGGTGGTGCGCTTCGTCTGCGAGGTGCCGACTGCCATCGATCAGCGCCTGTTCGCGCTCGGACGCGTGATCCAGCAGGAAATGGAATAGTCAGCCTCGCTGACGCCTGTGCGCACAAGGTTCCCGCTGGCCGGCGGGAACCGTGGACCTTTGCCATACTGTGGGCCGGAACCAAATCTATTTAAGATCTCTTGTCGAAGTGGATTCTAGACGTCGGGAGGCCTCGATGGGAACAGCAAAACTCCTTCTCGCCAGCGCTGCGGCCATCGGCATGCTCGCGTCGGCGGCCGTCGCCGAAGACAACATGAACGGAATGATCACCAAGATCGACCGGCTCAACAGCACTATTTCGATCCAGGAGGTGCAGGGCGGCACGGTCGGCGCCAATGGCGGTGCGACTGGCCCGGTGCAAGAGTTCAAGGCCAAGGATGCAGGCATGCTCGAGAGCGTCCATGCCGGTGATCGCGTGAGCTTCTCCACCGACGCCAACGGCTCCAAAACCATCACCAAGCTGCAAAAGGCGAAGTAGCGGCGCCTCGCGCGCCGGCTATTTGCCCTCGTCCGGCCGCGGCTCCGGCTGCGCTTCTGATGTCATGAGCCTGGCGCGTTCCCAGCCGTCGGTGCCCTCGGGATACCAGGCAACGTTGGCGTAGCCAAAGGCGAGCGCGCGCTTGGCCGCGTTCCACGACATCCAGCAGTCGGCGAGGCAGTAGATCACCAGCAGCGCCGATTTGCTGCCGTGCGAGGCGCGTTCGAGGCCACGGCGGAAATAGTCGTCCATCGCGGGCGGCAGCGCGCCGTAGCCGGTGTCCGGCAGCCAGATGCTGCCAGGGATGTCAAAGCGCGGCGTATCGCGCCAGACCGTCCCCGCGGGAAGATTGGGCTTCGGCGGACGCGGCATCACGTCGATGAAGGCGCCGCTCTTCTCATGCCAGATCGCCTCCGCCTCCGCCGTCGTCAGCACGCGCGCGCCGGCAAGCGTCGCCGGCACCGGCGCGCGGTAGTTATCGGTGCGATAGCCCTCCGGCTCGAACGGCTCCTGCTGCTGCGCGAGCGCCGGCGCCAGAAGCGTTGCGACAACGAGCGCAGCGGCAAGATGCCGCCTCATGGCGATATGCTCATGTCGATTTCGTCACGGCGATTTCGTCATTGCGATTTCGTCATTGCGATTTCTTGGCGGTCTCCGCACCGAGCGGGCGATCGCTCTCATCAAGCAGAGGCACGCCGAAATCGACCAGGATCTTGTTGATCTCGGCCTGATTCTCCTGGATTAGCCGGTTGAGCTGCCGCTTCCAGTTCTGGTCGGGGGGACGCACGCCCATGCCGATGCGATAGACGAGCTTCGGCCCGGTGGTTTCCTTCACCAGTGGGGTGACGTGGAGCGGCTGCGCGGCCTTCTTGGCGTAGAAGCCGGCCATCGGGCCCCACAACACGCCGGCGTCGATCGTGCCGGCAGTGAGATCGTCAACCATCGCCTGCGCCGAATTGTCGAAGCGCGTGTCAATCATCAACGGATAGGGCTTTGCGTTCGCCATCAGGCCCGCGATCGCCATGTTGGTCGCCGGCGGGGTGCCCGCGATGATGCCGATATGCTTGCCCTTCAGCCGCTCGTCCTCGAGCGTATCGACGTCCTCGAGCCCGCTGCCAGGCTTGGCGACGAGCGCATAGGAGGTGCGGTAATAGGGATTGGTGCCCTGGACGAGATCGTCACCTTGCGGAAAGCCCATGATGACGTCGCAACGATGCGCGCCCAGCGTCATGCGCACGAAACCCGTCGCCTGCGGGAAGAAGACGTAGTCGAGCTTCTTCTGGAGTTTCTCGGCGAAGAATTCCGCGAGCTTGTTCTCGAAACCTTCGCCTTTCTCATTTGAAAATGGCAGGTTGCGCGGATCGGCGCAGACGCGCAGCACTTTGGGATCGACCAATTCGAACGAGAGATCGCCGCTGTCAGTGGTCTGCGCACGCGCGACGCCACCAGCGACAGATAGTGCAGCAATCGCCAACAGCGAAAACAACCAGCGACGATGTCGTCCGGCCTCCGTCATCGCGCTTCCTCCTGGTTTCTTGATTGAATGCTATCCATGGATCACTTTACGCGCCATGGTTGGCGAAGTTTCTGGATGACTTCGCTTGATGACTCGACTTGTTGCAGTGCAATGCCGCGCGATGTTCGGAACTGAGGCGTAAAGATGGCGCATGTCGCTCGGCTGATCGCGGTGCTAGCCCTGTTGGGGCTGTCGACGCTAGCACGCGCAACCCCACCTGAATTGCCTGTGAGCGAAGTCGCCCCCGGAATTTTCGTGCACGCCGGGTCAATTGCCCTGATGAATTCCGAGAACGAGGGCGCCATCGCCAATGTCGGCTTCATCATCGGCAAGGACGCGGTCGCGGTGATCGACACCGGCGGCAGCGTCCGCGAGGGCGAAGCACTCCTCGCCGCCGTGCGGGCGCAGACCGACAAGCCAATCCGCTACGTCATCAACACCCACGGCCATCCCGACCACGTCTTCGGCAACATGGCCTTCGCGCGCGACGGCACGATCTTCGTCGGCCATGCGAAACTCCCGCAGGCGCTTGCAACACGCGGGCCGTTTTATCTGGACAGTTTCCGCCGGACCATGGGCAGCGAGCTGATCGATCCCGTCAAAATCGTGCCGCCGACGCTGCTCGTCACCGATACGCTGCGGCTCGATCTGGGGTCGCGCAGTCTCATCCTGAAGGCGTGGCCGGCTGCGCACAGCGACAACGACCTGACGGTGTTGGACGAGGCGAGCAAAACGCTGTTTGCCGGCGATCTCGTCTTCCTGCGCCATGTTCCCGTGATGGACGGCAGCATCCGCGGGTGGCTCGCGGTGCTTGGGCAGGTCGAAAACCTGCCCGCGCAGCGCGTCGTTCCCGGTCACGGTCCCGTGAGCGACTGGCCCGCAGCGCTCGCCGACGAGCGTCGTTATCTCGAAACCCTGCTCGCCGACGTCCGCTCGCTCAACCAAAAGGGCGAGTCGATCAGGGCGGCTGCGGACAAGGCGGGCGCAAGCGAGCGTGGGCGCTGGCAATTGTTCGACGACTACAATGCCCGCAACGCAACCGCAGCATTTTCGGAAATTGAATGGGAGTAGCAGGAGCGCTACGCTGCCGCCCTGCTTCGTCACCGCGAGAGCCGCGCGCATGATCAAACATTCGCTTTGCCTGACCTTTGCGGCCGCACTGCTCGGCATGGCCCTCGCGGCACCGCCTGCGCGCACGGAAGAGGCTTATGATCCCTGGCCGGGTCTCGTGCAGGACATCTTCAACAACCGTCCGATGAACGACGGCAATGACGTCATCGGCATCGAGATGCCATATCGGGCGGAAGATGCGGCCATCGTGCCGGTCACGCTGCGCGCAAAGCTTTCGCCCGGCGACAACAGGCGCATCCGCGCGATCACGCTGGTGATCGACCGCAACCCGGCACCGATGGCCGCGAAGTTCGAGCTCGGGCCAGATGCCAACGTGTCGGAGATCTCAACGCGCGTGCGCGTCAACAACTATACCGACGTCCATGCGGTCGCCGAGCTCAGCGACGGGCAGCTCTACGTGAGCAAGACCTATGTGAAAGCGTCCGGCGGCTGCTCCGCACCGGCGGCGAAGAACGCCGAGGAAGCCAAAAACCGGCTCGGCCAGATGCGCTACCGGCAATTCGCGCGAGCGGACGAAGCGCCCGCCAGCCGGATCCGCGAGGCACAGATCATGATCGGCCATCCCAACAATTCCGGCTTGCAGATGGATCAGGTCACGCAACTCTACATTCCCGCCTTCTTCGTCAACCAGCTCGGGCTCTGGCAGGACGACAGCCTCGTGCTGGCGGTGGAAGGCGGCATCTCGATCTCGGAAGATCCCAACATCCGCTTCACCTACGTCTCCAACGGCGCAAAGCATTTTCGCGCAGAGGCGACGGATACGGACGGGCACGTGTTCCGGAACGAATGGGATGTCGAGAAGCCGGGGATGTGATTGGCCCATTACGGGACGCCGAACCCGCCTCTCGTCATGGCCGGGCTTGTCCCGGCCATCCACGCCTTACCTCACGGCACAGAGAACGTGAATGCCCGGGACAAGCCCGGGCATGACGACTACGGTACGCATCTGCTCTAGAACTAAAAACACCTCACCTCGGCTTCGGCCTGGGCGCGCCTCAAATCGTTGACGGCTGATGTCGCCTGCTCGGAGGTGCGAAACTGAGTGCCGAGGTTTCCACGTACCTGCGACATGCTGAGCGCGGTTTCGGCGGTGACATATCGTTCATAGGGCACGATCGAGGCGACGACGTCGATCGAGCAGGAGCATTGTTCGATCGCCTGCCGGGTCTCACCATTGGCCTTCATACAACCATAGACGTATTCGGCACGCGCCGCGGTCGGATAATCATTGGCCTCTTCGGCCCGCGCGGCCATCGCGGTGGCGGCTAGCACGGCCAGAGCGGCGACAATCGGTCGTAGCTGTCGTGCTGAGATCATCTCCGTCCTCCCGTGGTTGCGATGGAAACTATGCTATGCCTATTGTTCTGAAAAGCACACGTCTTAAGGAAATGGCCTGGAAGTGATGGGACGCCTGGTTCGAACATTGGCCGTATCGATTGCTCTCGCGCTGACGCAAGGCGGAACCAGCCATGCTGCGGACACAATCCGCCTCGCGGTGCAGAAAACCGGGACATTCTCCTGGGAACTGTCTGCGATCCGCGACCAGGGCCTCGACAAGGCCGCCAATCTCTCGCTCGAGGTTACCGAGCTTGCGAGCACCGAGGCCGGCAAGATCGCGATGCGCGCCGGCAATGCCGACATCATGCTGTCGGACTGGCTATGGGTATCACGTGAGCGCGCGCTCGGCGCCAAGCTCACCTTCTATCCCTATTCGAGCGCGCTCGGCGCGGTGATGGTGCCGGCCACCTCGCCGATCAAGACGCTTGCGGATCTGAAGGGCCGCAAGCTCGGCGTCGCCGGCGGCGCCATCGACAAAAGCTGGCTGCTGCTACAGGCGCGGATGAAGCAGGACGGCATCGATCTCAAATCGGACGCGAGCATCGTCTATGGCGCGCCGCCGCTGCTCGCCGCCAAGGCGCTCGACGACGAGATGGATGCGAGTCTCAATTTCTGGAATTTCTGCGCCCAGCTCGAGGCCAAGGGCTTTCGTCGCCTCGCCGGCATCGAGGAGATCTTGCCGAAGCTTGGCGCCAAGGGACCGGTCGCCGCAGTCGGTTACGTCTTCGACGAAGGCTGGGCCGCGAGCCATCGCGACCTGTTGGCGCGCTTCATCGCGATGACGCGCAAGGCCAAGGAGCTGCTGACGACCTCGGATGCGGCATGGGAGAAGGTCGCGCCGCTGACCGGCACCAGCGATCCCGTCCTGCTCCAGGCCTATCGCAGCCGTTATCGCGACGGCATCCCACACCGGAGCATCGATGACGAAGAGGCCGATGCGCGCGTGCTCTATCGCGTGCTAGCCGAGGTCGGCGGCCGCGAGCTGGTCGGGCCGGCACCGGAGCTCGATCCCGGGACCTTCTATCATGCACCAGGCGGAGACTGACGTTGCTGCGTCTCGTCTCGTTTGCCCTATTCCTCGCGATCTGGTGGATCGCTGCGCTGTTCGTCGGCGGCGCAAAGCTACCCTCGCCGCCTGCAGTGCTCAACGTGATGATCGCGGAAGCGAGCTCTGGCGCCCTGTTCCTGCATCTCGGCGCGACGCTGGCGCGCGTCACGCTGGCCTTCGTGCTGGCGATGTCGCTCGGCAGCGCAATCGGTTATCTCATGGGCCGCAACAGGCTCGCCGACCGGCTCGGCGATCCCTGGCTGATCCTGCTGCTCAACCTGCCCGCGCTGGTCGTGATCGTGCTGGCCTATATCTGGGCTGGCCTTACCGAAGCCGCCGCGATCGCGGCGATCGCCATCAACAAGCTGCCGACCGCGGTCGTCACCCTGCGCGAGGGGACGCGGGCGCTCGACCGCTCGCTCGACGAGATGGCGACGGTGTTTGCGATGTCGCGCTGGCGCACCTTTCGTCATGTCGTGCTGCCGCAGCTTGCGCCCTTTGTCGCCGCTGCCGCGCGCTCCGGCCTGTCGCTGGTCTGGAAGATCGTGCTGGTCGCCGAACTCCTGGGACGGCCGAATGGCGTCGGCTTCGAGATCGGCGTCGCCTTCCAGCTTTTCGACACCCCGCGCCTGCTCGCCTATTCGCTGAGCTTTGCGGCCGTCGTGCTCGTCATCGAAACCCTGCTGGTGCAGCCGTTTGAAATCCGCTCAACCCGGTGGCGGCCCCGTGCGGCTTGAAGTCGACATTTTAGGCAAGACCTTCACGAGCGTGGCGGGCGGCACGCACGAGGTGCTCGCGCCGGTCAAGTTCTCGCTCGGTGCCGGCGAGGTCGGCGTCCTCGTCGGCCCGTCCGGCTGCGGCAAGAGCACGATGCTGCGCATCATCCTGGGTCTCGACCGCGATTTCCAGGGCGACATCCGGCGCCCGCCGAACGCGCGCATCGGCATGGTGTTCCAGGAGCCGCGGTTGTTGCCGTGGCGCTCGGTCGAGCAGAACGTGCGGCTGGCGGCGCCCGAGGTCGACGACGTCAAGCTTTCCGAACTGTTCAAGATCCTTGAGCTGGAAGCCCATCGCAGCCACTATCCCGGCGAATTGTCGCTCGGGCTTGCGCGTCGCGTCGCGCTCGCCCGCGCTTTCGCCGTCGAGCCCGACCTGCTGGTGCTCGACGAACCCCTGGCCTCGCTCGACGACGCGCTGGCCCACCGCTTGCGCGAGGAGATCGCCACGCTGGTCGCAAGCCGGCCGGTGATGACGCTCCTGGTCACGCACAGCCTGGACGATGCGGTGCGCCTCGGCGACCGCCTGTTCTTCCTCTCGCCGCGGCCTGCGCGGATGCTGGCCGAGGTGCCCATCGGAATCCCCCGTGGCGCGCGGGGCGAGGCCGAGATCGCCGCGATCAAGGCCGGCCTCGCGCGGCGAACGCAGGGTGAGCGCGCCGGGCGCGATGCCTCATAGGCGGCCGCACCGCCCGCGTGCTAGACAGGCGTGAAGCGGAGCCTGATGATGAAGGCAACGATTGTCCTGACGACGTTCGGCCTCGCGCTCCTCGCGCCTGCGGCAACCGCGCAGGACATGATGCGCGACGTCGACCTCACCTCGCCCGCGATGGTCTCGGCCGAGATGAGCCGGCCGGAGGTCGAAGCCGTGCTGGCCAAGGCGAGCGCAACCGCGCCGGCCGATTTCACCGGCAAGCGGCTGTCGGGCCTCGATCTCTCGGGGCTTGACCTCTCCGGCGCCATCTTCCGCGCGGCTCGGCTCAACAAGGCGAAACTCGTCGGCACACGGCTCGATCGCGCCATTCTCGACCAGGCCTGGCTGCTGGAGGCCGACCTCACCGGAGCAAGCCTGAAGGGCGCCAATCTGTTCGCCTCCCAGATGGCGCGCGCCCGTCTCGATGGCACCGATCTGACCGGGGCACGCATCGCCGCCGACCTTTCCGGTGCAAGCCTGATTGGTGCGTCCATCGCGGACGCGCAGCTCGGCGCCGATATGCGCAACCAGTCGATGGGGCTGATGCGGACCGTGCTGCGCTCCGCGAAGCTTTCGGGGCTGAACGCACGCAACGCCGACCTCTCGCGCGCCGATCTCGAATTCGCCGTACTCAAGGGCGCCGACCTCACCGGCGCTTCGCTCAAAGGCGCCCAGCTCGGCGGCGCGGATCTCAGCGGCGCAACCGTCATCGGCACGGATTTCGAGGGCGCCGATCTCGTCTCGACCAGGCTGATCGCACCGATCGGGCTTGACCGTGCGAAGAATTTCGACAAGGCAAGGAACGTCGAGCGCGTCATCAGAGAATGACGGCAACCGGGAGGAGCGGCTGATGATGCGTTGGTGTCTGGCTTTGATCGTGGTGGTGGCATATGCCGGCGAGGCCGCCGCGCAGGGTAAGGGCAAAGGCATCCGGCTCTGGAATCTGACCTCGGAGACCATCTCGGGCTTCCAGCTCTCGCCGGCCGGCAAGACCGAATGGGGGCCGAACCAGACCTTGAACGACAAGGACAAGGAGGTCGACCACGACGAGCGGCTCCGCATCACCGGCGTCGAGCCCGGTCGCTACGATGCCAAGGTCAGCTATCCCAATTCGCGGAGTTGCGTCGTGCGCGATATCGAGATCAGGGCGGACGCGGTGTTCTCGATCGCCGACAAGGACCTGAAGGACTGCACCAAATAGCGTGGCAGCTCAGGCAAAGGGCTTTGCTCCGCCCGCATCCGCCTTGTCGTTGCTGTGCGGATACTCGCAGCGCCATCGCACGGCCTGCCACTTCGGGTGCTCGCCGACCCATTGCGCGATATAGGGCGGCGCCGCCATCGCACATTGCGCTGGCGACCCGCCATAGGCGAACACCAGATGCTGCTCCTCGCAGGTGGCCGGCGAGAGCACCGCACAGACAGTCACAATCAGATCAATCGGATTCATGTCTGAAAGCCCTCATAGTCGCCAAGAGATAGCATAAGGGCTACGTCCGACGCAGCCGGAAGTTTCAAACCGGCGTGAGAATGCAGCGCGGAACCCTCCCTCGCTCCTTCTCCCTTGCATGGGGGAGAGGCGCACCTCCCATGTGGACGTGCTTCGATCCAAGTCTAGAAGTTGACACCGAACACCAATCGCGCCTGGTGGCGCTCGAAATTGACGAGGTCGAGATTGGCGCCCGTCCCCGCGGGACGTCCCCACACCTGCGCGCTCCAACTCGCCGTCAGGCGCGAGCGCTCCGAAAGCTGAAAATAGGCGGTTGGGCCGACGAACAGCGCCTGGCCGGCGAGGTCGCCGAGCCCGATGCCCTCATACTGCCGGAAGTAACGCAACTCGCCGCCGAGCAGGATGTTCGGATGCACACGCACCATGCCGGCGAACGCCGCACCGATGGTGGAGCTCTTGTCGGATATGTCGGGAATCTCGAACCGCGTCCATTCCGGCTGATAGATCAGGTTGAGCGCGCCGATCGCGAAATTGGGAATGATCTCGCGGTCGAATGCGAGGGTGAAGTCGGTGCCGTAGCTGCGCGCCTTCGCGCCCGTCATTTCATCGATGCGCTCGCCATGGCTTTCCGCGGCGATGGTCATCCCGAATGGCGCGTTCTCGCGATCGAGCAGGCGATAGCGCAGGTCGAGCGAAAATCCCTGAAAATTGAGCTGACGGCGATCGTCGATATCGGGGACCCCGGTGATGTCGTGCAATGCGACGCTGCTGCCAATCTCGACGCGGAAGTTCGGCAGCGGCACCAGCTCGATCTCGACCTCCTGACCGACCGCGCGGTACGTCCCGCCGCCTTTGCCGAACCGCCCCGTGGTCTGGCTCTGGAATTCGCGCTCGCCGGGATTGCCGACATCCGATCCGATCATGAAGCCGAAGATGTGCTCGGTATCAAAACCCTCCTCGGCGTGCGTGCAGAGCGGCGCGAGCGCGATAACGCATGCGACGACAACCAAAACCCCGTGTGCAATTCGCCGCATCCCCGCTCCTGCAAGCGCGCGCCGCTCCAAAAGCGGCAACAGCGCTGACCAAGCGGCAGCGTAACACACTGCGGCGGCGGTTGAGTCGAGATTTTGGAGCGTGATCGTCAAAGCCGGCCCGGGTGTGGCTTCAGGCCAAGAGACTTCAGACAAGAGACTTCAGAGGAGAGTGACGACTTCAGGGAGGAGAGTGATCAATTCGACATGGGTCGAAACATTCGGGCTTGCTGACACTGCCACGGCTTCAACGGTGTTGACCGTTGAAGCCGCGGCAGGTCGTCAGGATGGTCTTACTTGCGCGAAGCGCAGGCGTACATGTTGATTTCCATGCCGACCGACACTTCCACGATCTTCGGAGCTTTCCAAGCCATTCGGGGTCTCCCAAGGTATTGAGCGCGACATCGCGCGAGGCAAAACCTAGGGCTGCATCGCCGATCACGCAAGCCTGTAATCGCGCGCTGAACATCACTTGTTCGATTCTTCGCAAACCTAGTTCTCTCTCGGGCAAAACGCCTTCACTTTTGGGCAAACGCGCAGGCAGCCTTGTGCGATGCATCGGGAGGCCTTCCCGAATCCGATGCGCCGGGAGATTTTCCCGACAGCGATATCGGCCGATGTCAGCACGTCCTCAACAACCCTTGTCGGCTGTTTGCGGATTGGCCTTTGCGCCTTCCGCGCGCTGTGCCGCAGTCGGCTGGCTCTGCATCTGCCGCTGCGCATCTTCCGACGACGCAGCCGTTTCACCGCTGGCGCGATTCATCGTGCTGGTCGGCGGATGCTGACTCGTATCATTCGCAGAACCTTGCGACTGCTGCGCCGAGCCGACGGTCACTGGACCCGAGCCCGCGTCCTTGTCGGTGGTTGCGTTGCCGGTGTTGCAGGGACCCGCGATCGCGCTGCCGACACTCAGGGCCACGATGGAGCATGCAGTCAAAATCAGGCGTTTGGTGTTCATCTCGATCTCCTCTCCTCCCCGCTGCGCTGCCCCGGCGCGATGCGGGATGTCGCGGGAGAAACAGGTCGGCGCGTCCCAGGTTCCGGGTGGCGGGACAGAATTGATTGCGATGTAGTCGCACCAATGAAAGGGATCTCGGAGGGATTCATGGCCACGTTCCGCGGACGATTCCTGATTTCACTGCTCGTTGCGAGCCTTGCATATCGGGCGATTGCTGGTGAGCGTCGCGATGAGCGATCCGCGCCGCCACCGGGCACGATGACAACGCAGACCAGCAAGGCAACTCTCACTGGCAAGGAGCGGCTCGGCCCGAAATGGACGGATGAACAGCGGATCGATGATTGCAATGTGCCGCCCGAGAAGCGCGGCGCAAGGCTGCGTCCGATCGCCTGCCCGAACGCACTGACGAACTAGACGCAAGCCTGAAGCCGCAATCAGACGCTCATTTGAGGAGCCGTAGCAGAGCACGTCCCGCAGGCGACTTCAGCTCCTTGGCGTCGAGCGTGCCATCCTTGTCGGGGTTGGCGGCGTTGAAGCGCTGCTCCACGACGGCGAGATATTCGTCCAGCGTGAGCGTTCCGTCGTGATCCGGATCGGCCGCTGCGAGCTCCTTGGCGGTCAACCGTCCGCGCAGCTCGCGCGCGTCGAGCGTGCCGTCATGATCGGGATCGAGCTTGGCGAACACCGCAGTTGCGGCCTTCTTCACCTCGGCGAGATCGAGCGTGCCGTCATTGTCCGTGTCGAGCATCTTGATGGCGTTTGGGGATGCCGACCAGGCCGGACCACCGAGCAACGTGCCTGCAACTGCGAATGCGATGGATCGACGCGATATCATTGAAACCCTCCCTGCTCGAGCGTCCCGGCTCGCCCATGGAATCGAAACAAGTCGCCAGCCGGGCCATGGTTCGAACTCTACGCGCCTCGTGGTGAACACGCAAAGCTGGCAACGCATGGCCGGCAATCTTCGTGCTGCGGAATTTCTCGCTCGCGTTCTTGTATGCAGTGCGGAATGGCAAGCAGTTTACCAGGAGTAACTGGCGTCCAACAATTCATCAGCGTGGTTACGACTTTCGTATTGACGCATTTTGCGTTCCATCAGAGTGTTGCGATCGCAGCGTCAAAAGGCGCGCACATTGGGAGGAACGGATGAAACGCTTTGCGATGGCCGCGAGCCTCGTCATGCTTGCGTCGACGGGTGTGAATGCCCAGACCACAGAACAACTCAACAAGGGCGCGTCAGACACATCGAATGTTCTCAACTACGGGATGGGTTACAATCTGCAGCGTTTCTCGACGCTGAATCAGATCAACAAGGACACCATCAAGAACCTCGTCCCGGTCTGGAACTACAGCTTCAACGACGATCGCAGCGAGGAATCGCAGCCGCTGGTCTACCAGGGCGTGATCTACGTGACCTCGCACAACGCCACCATGGCGGTCGACGCCAAGACCGGCAAGCAGATCTGGAAGACCAAGGTCGAGTACCCCGCGGAAACACCGCGTATCGTCTGCTGCGGCATCATCAATCGTGGCGCGGCCTTGTACGACGGCAAGGTGTTCCGCACGACGCTCGACGCCAACGTGATCGCACTCGACGCCAAGACCGGCAAGGAGCTGTGGCGCGAGAAGGCCGCCGACATCAAGGAAGGCTACTCGATGACTGTGGCCCCGCTGGTCGCCGACGGCGTCGTCATCACCGGCATCTCCGGCGCCGAGTTCGGCACCCGCGGCTTCATCGACGGCTGGGATCCGGCGACGGGCAAGCACCTCTGGCGTACCCATTCGATCCCCTCGCCGGATGAGCCGGGCGGCGACACCTGGAAGGGCGACACCTGGAAACTCGGCGGCGGCTCGACCTGGATCACCGGCTCCTACGATCCGGAGCTGAACACGGTCTATTGGGGCATCGGCAATCCGGGCCCGTTCAACTCGGCGGTTCGTCCGGGCGACAACCTCTACACCTGCTCGGTGCTGGCGATGGATCCCAAGACCGGCAAGATCAAGTGGCACTACCAGTTCTCGCCGAACAATCCGTTCGACTATGACGCGGTCGCCGAAATGGTGCTCGCCGACATGAACGTCGAGGGCAAGCCGACCAAGGTGCTGATGGACGCCAACCGCAACGGCTTCTTCTACGTGCTCGACCGCACCAACGGCAAACTGCTCGCGGCCAATCCTTACGTGAATGTCAACTGGGCCACCGGCGTCGACATGAAGACCGGCAGGCCGATCGAGACCGATGTTGTGAAGGATGCGCGCGAGGGCAAGAAGGTCACGGTCTATCCGTCGATCCTCGGCGGCAAGAACTGGGAGCCGATGTCGTTCAATCCGCAGACCGGCCTTGCCTATGCCAACACGCTCAACTTCGGCGGCAAGTACAAGTCCGAGCCGGTCACCTTCAAGCAGGGTGAATGGTATCTCGGCATGGACCTCACCGATCCCTGGGAGTTCGGTGACGGCCCGCGCGGCCATCTCAAGGCGATCGATCCCTTGACCGGCAAGTCGAAGTGGGAAGCGGCGAGCGACATCCCGCGCTTCTCGGGTGTCTTGTCGACCGCGGGCGGCGTCGTGTTCTCGGGCGCGTTGACCGGTGAGTTCGAAGCCTTCGACGCCGACACCGGCAAGAAGCTCTGGCAGTTCCAGACCGGCTCCGGCATCGAGGGACAGCCGGTGACCTGGCAGCAGGACGGCGTGCAGTATGTCGCGGTGGCGAGCGGTTATGGCGGCGTCTACTCGCTGTTCTCCGGCGACGAGCGGCTCGCCAAGGTGCCGCCCGGCGGCTCCCTGTGGGTTTTCGCAATCAAGCAATAACCACGGGGTCGACGTGCGGAAAGACACTTTGATCAGGACGGCGGCGACATTCGCCGCCGTCGCGGGGCTGGCGGCTGCGTCCGTAGCAACCACCCGCGGCGCGGATGAACCGAACGGCAACCCCGTGCAGGCGCAGGTCGACCACGGCAAGGCGACCTACGCCGAAAAATGCTCGCATTGCCACGGTCCCGGCATGATGAACTCCGGCACCATCACGCCGGACCTGCGCGCCTTCCCTGACGACAAGACGCGTTTCGTCACCACGGTGAAGAACGGCAAGAACAACAAGATGCCGCCGTGGGGCGACATCCTCAGCGAGGACGACATCACCGACCTCTGGGCCTACATTTCGAGCCGGAGACGGCCATGAGAATTCGGCTTCGGGCCTTCGGCCTTGCCGCGATGCTTGCGGCTCTCGCGACGGTCGCGAATGCGGCGGATCCCTTGCGAATATGCCTCGACGAGGACAGGCCACCGCTGTCCGTGCATCACCGCGGCAAGCCGGGCACGGGCTTCGACGTGACGCTGGCGCAGGCGATCGCACGGCGGCTCGACCGGCCACTCCAGATCCAGTGGTTCGAAAGCAAGCTGGACGAGGATTCGAGCCCGCAGCTCGAGGCCAACGCGCTGCTGTCGGACGGGCGCTGTGCGCTGGTCGGCAGCTATGCACTGACCCGCGATTCCCTCGTCGTGCCCGGTATGAAAACTGCAAGGCTTCCGGATTTCGACGGCGCCACCCGCGAGGACCGTCGGCGCCGCGTTACGCTGGGCGCGCTCGCACCGAGCCAGCCCTACATCTATTCGCCGATGACGTTCGTGCTCGGTCCGAAGGCTCGCGATCGCAAGATCGGTGATATCGGCGATCTCGCAGGTCTCCGCCTCGCGATCGAAAGCGGATCGCTGGGCGACGCCATTTTGATGAGCTTCGACAAGGGACGGCTGATCGACGGCATCACGCATCTCGTACCCGGCCGCGACGATCTCCTCGGCGCGCTCGACCGAGGCGACTTTGATGCAACGCTGCTCGATCTCGCCCGTTTCGACGCCTACCGCGCCGCCCATCCCGACACCGCGATCACCGCGTCCGGCTACTACTATCCGATCGGCGCCAATCGCGGCTATGTCGGACTTGCCAGCGATCCCATCCTGATGACCACCGTCAACAACGCGCTCACCGAGCTCATGACAGAAGGCAAGATAGCCGAGTTCGGCAAGCAGGCCGGGCTCACCTACCTGCCACCGCGCGAGCCCGCGATCCTCGGCGACGTCTGGAAGCAGATCATTCAGAGGTGAGAACTCTTCATTGAGAACGGCAGCTCCTCGTTCTCCGCTGTCATGCCCCGGCTTGATGTTTAGTCCGGGGACATGGCTGACACCTGTTCGGACACATCGCCGACAGGTTGGCCATCGGTCAAGCCGGGCGATGACAGCGAGAGTGCGGCACGGCGCTCGCATGCGCCCCGGACTGTTCGA
The DNA here is from genome assembly GCF_059803455.1 of Bradyrhizobium sp. UFLA05-108. NCBI lineage: Bacteria > Pseudomonadati > Pseudomonadota > Alphaproteobacteria > Hyphomicrobiales > Nitrobacteraceae > Bradyrhizobium > Bradyrhizobium sp. UFLA05-108. The sequence goes on from NZ_JBANAZ010000048.1 coordinate 30,923, forward strand.
AGCCAAAGTCACCGCGGCCATTTCCGTGCTATGCATCGCCTTTGACGATCCGGTGCCATCGTGAGCTCGCCGACCATCCCGCCCGCTGCAAGCCTGCGCGACGTCCTGTTCCGGGAGATCAGGACCAGCGATATCGTCAGAGCGCTGGTTGTCGTCGGCCCGCTCGTTGCGGCCTATTTCCTCTTCCGTGAGGCGGCGCTGCTGAATTTGGCACTGGTCGCGGTGTCCCTGCTCATTCCCGCGCTGAAACTGCACCTCGCTCCGCGAACGATCGCGCTGCATTACCTCGCGATCATCGTCACCTTCGTCACCCTCTTCCTCGCCGCCCCGATCAAGCCGCTGTTCGTGGCGCTGACGGCGCTGGCCGGCTTCCTTGCCGTGGCGGTCACACGCTACGGAAACGCGTTGCGGACCTTGGGCAACTGGGTCTTCATCCCCGCGGTCTACCTCGCCTGCGAGGTGCGCGAGGGGGTAAGTGCGCCCGAGGCCCTGCGTCATGCCGAGGTGATCGTGGCATCGTCCCCGATTGCACTCGCGCTCGTCTGCAGCATCCAGATCTATGACCGGTGGCGCCGCCCTGTCCACACACCGTCCTCTTACGGACCTGCCGCGGCCGAATGGTTTATGCCCGCGGCCGCAACGGCGATGGCCGTGTTTGCCGCGGCTGCCCTGGTCGAGGCTTTGCATCTGGCCCAGGGGCAATGGGTGATGTGGTCGGCCGCAAGCGTCGTCGTTGGCGATCTCGCGGCCTCCACCGGAAAGCTGAAGCAGCGCGCCATCGGCGCGTTGGTCGGCGTCCCGCTCGGCTTCCTCGCAGGCGTCGCGCTGCCCGAGAGTCGCGCCGGCTATGCGCTCGCCGTTCTCGGCGCGACGCTCACGCTGATCGCATTCTCCCGCTATATCGTGGGCTTTGGCTTGCGATGCTTCTTCATCGCCCTCGCGGCGTCGTTCGCGGGAGGGGCAAGCGGAATTGCCGAGGAGCGCGTGGTCAACGTGATCACGGGCGGCGCGTTCGGTCTCATTGCGGTGGGTCTGACGGAAATCGTCTGGCGGCGCATCACGCAGAAGGGCGGCGGACCGTCACAAGCCTCCTCGTGAGGCCAGGCCTAATGCTCTTCGGAGACGACGGCGTTCTGCTGCGCCTTGTGGATCGACGACGGCACGACGCCAAAGTACTTCCGGAACACGCGGCTGAAATGTGACGAACTCGAGAAGCCCCAGGAGAAGGCGACGTCGGTGATGGTCTTGCCGGCGTGGGCCTCGAGCTCCTGACGGCAGTTCTGAAGGCGTGCCTGCCAGATGTAGTCGCTCACCGTCGTGCCGCGCTCGCTGAACAGCATGTGCAGATAGCGCTTGGAGCAGCCGAGCTCGGCGGAAATCTGGTCGATGCACAAATCCGGATCACGCAAATGCTCGCGGATGAAAAATTGGGCACGCACATACATCGCCTCGGGCCCGACCCGATCGAACATCGTGTCGGCCTCGCGCAGCGGCAGCAACAGGAGGTCGATCAGCGAATCAGCAACGCCGACCGCACTGTTCGCCGACAGCTTGGCGGCCTCGTCGAAGGTGGCGTGGACGAAATCGTGGGCGATTCGCCCGGTGCCGGTGCGCGCGGTCAGCTTGCAGGCCGGCATCCGCTGAGACGGGAAGCCGCGATCGCGCAGCAGAGCCTTCGGCACGATCACCACGTCATGCCGCGTGAAGGCGGGACTGATGATCGAGTGCGGACAGGACACGTCATATGCGATGATGTCACCGGGCATCAGCTCGATGTGGCGGCCCTCCTGCTCGAAATAGGAGATGCCGTAGGTCTGGAAATGAATCTTGATGTAGGGGTGCTCATTGGCCTTGGCGCGCGCATGCGTGTGCGCGATGCGATGCTGGCTCACCTCGATCTGGCAGAGTTTCAGGCGCGATACGGTGGTGTAATCGATGCGGCCTTCGAGCGCGGTCGCTTCCAGCGGATCGACATCGAAATGTCCGCAGAGACTCGTCAGCCCGTCGACCCAGCTCTGGATCTGCCTCTTCGGCGTGAGTCCGGTCGTGCTGAGCGTGTGTATTGTGTCGGACATGATCCCAGCCACTGATTTGATTCAAATCGCGTTGGGTGCCGCCAGAGGCCCCCTATGACGATGAAGCGACGTTTACCTCAAATTAGGGCGGTCTTTGGAGCAAGCGCCAGTGCTCCGTCTGCCATCCTTAATTGATAATCCTCCGCTTTAGTTGCAGCGCCGTCAAGGGGAACCTGAGTCCAGTGCCCGCGGCCAGGCAGCACAGAAGCTGCTGAATTCGCTACTGCAAAATCAAAAAGTTCGCGCCTTTGCGCTGTCGAGCAAATGCCCTTCTCTCTTGGGCAAGTTTCCCGTTTACGAACCGGTTACGGATTGTGCCAGGAACAACAAGAAACGGGCCGCACGTGAAAGCGGACCTGTGGCTCATATCCAGGAGGAGGAAACAGCACAGCATCGTTTCTGGTCCCAATCGTGACCGCCCTGCACGAGCAGACGCTGGACCTCAGTGCCCAGCGGTACGCAATGCTTCGGAAACAATAAACGAGACCTAGGAGGAATGACTATGCGCAAGGTGCTACTAGCGACGTTTCTTGGCTCTGCCGCGGCTCTGGCCGTCGGCAGCGCTTCAGCCAATGACGAGCTGAACAAGATGTCGCAAAACGCGAAAGACTGGGTGATGCCCACGGGCGATTACGCCAATTCCCGCTATTCCAAGCTCAATCAGATCAACGCGCAGAACGTCGGCAAGCTGCAGGTCGCATGGACCTTCTCCACCGGCGTGCTGCGCGGCCATGAAGGTGGACCGCTCATCATCGGCAACACGATGTTCGTCCACACGCCGTTCCCGAACAAGGTCTACGCCCTTGACCTTTCCAACGAGAACAAGATCATCTGGAAGTACGAGCCGAAGCAGGATCCGAACGTCATCCCGGTGATGTGCTGCGACACGGTCAACCGCGGCTTGGCCTATGGCGACGGCAAGATCTTCCTGCATCAAGCCGACACCACGCTGGTCGCGCTCGATGCCAAGACCGGTCAGGTTGCCTGGACCGCGAAGAATGGCGATCCCGCAAAGGGCGAGACAGGCACCTCGGCGCCGATGGTCGTCAAGGACAAGGTGCTGATCGGCATCTCCGGCGGCGAATTCGGCGTTCAAGCCCATATGACCGCCTACGACATCAAGACCGGCAAGCTGGCTTGGCGTGGGTATTCGGAAGGGCCGGATGACCAGATTCTGGTCGACGACAAGACCACTGCGCTCGGCAAGCCGGTGGGCAAGGACTCCAGCCTCAAGACCTGGCAAGGCGATCAATGGAAGATCGGCGGCGGCGCGACATGGGGCTGGATCTCCTACGATCCCGAGCTCAACCTGATCTATTACGGATCGGGTAATCCCTCGACCTGGAACCCGAAGCAGCGTCCCGGCGACAACAAATGGTCGATGACGATCTGGGCTCGTAATCCAGATACCGGCGTTGCCAAGTGGGTTTACCAGATGACGCCTCACGACGAGTGGGACTATGACGGCGTCAACGAGATGATCCTCTCGGATCAGCAGATCAGCGGCCAGCCGCGCAAGCTGCTGACGCATTTCGATCGTAACGGTCTTGGCTATACGCTCGACCGTGCCACGGGCGAATTGCTGGTCGCCGAAAAGTACGATCCGAAGGTGAACTGGACCTCCGGCGTCGACATGGACAAGAACTCCCCGACCTACGGCCGTCCGAAGGTTCTTGACGCCGCGTCGACCGACAAAGCCGGCGAGGACGTCAACGTGAAGGGCATCTGCCCGGCCGCGCTCGGCACCAAGGACGAGCAGCCGGCAGCCTACTCGCCGGACACGCAGCTGTTCTACGTTCCGACCAACCACGTCTGCATGGACTACGAACCGTTCAAGGTCAGCTACACCGCGGGCCAGCCCTATGTGGGCGCGACGCTCTCGATGTATCCGCCGCAGGGCGAGACCAACATGGGCAACTTCATCGCCTGGGACGGCAAGACCGGCAAGATCGTGTGGTCGAACAAGGAGCAGTTCTCGGTCTGGTCGGGTGCGCTCGCAACCGCCGGCGGCGTGGTGTTCTACGGCACGCTCGAAGGCTACCTGAAGGCGGTCGACGCCAAGACCGGCAAGGAGCTCTACAAGTTCAAGACCCCTTCCGGCATCATCGGCAACGTCACGACCTATGAGAACGGCGGCAAGCAGTACGTCGCAGTCCTCTCCGGCGTGGGCGGCTGGGCCGGCATCGGCCTGGCGGCAGGCCTGACCGATCCGACCGCCGGTCTCGGCGCAGTCGGCGGCTACGCGGCTCTGTCGAACTACACGGCGCTCGGCGGTACGCTGACCGTGTTCTCGCTGCCGAACTAGCCTCGACCTCGTATCGTCCCGGCGCGTGGATCAACTCCACGCGCCGGCTCGTCTCCACCGCGCGCTGTCGAGGGAAAAATCTCTTGCGTAGAATCTGCTCTGTTATAGTTGCGATGATCTTCGTCGCGTCCGGAGGAATTGCATTCGCGGATGGCTCGGGCGACCCGGGCGCCGTCAAGCAAAATGAAAATGGTGAGTGGCTCGATAAGGAAGGAAATCCGACCTATAAGGTTTCAGCCGACGGATCCGTAGACTGGTACACCTATTCCGGATACCGCCGCTATCACTCGGACTGCCATGTCTGTCATGGTCCGGACGGAATGGGATCGACCTACGCTCCGGCGTTGAAGGACTCCCTGAAGACCATGAGCTACGCCGACTTCCTCGGCGTCGTCGCCTCAGGCCGCAAGAACGTCTCGACCGCGCAGGAGAACGTGATGCCGGCCTTCGGCGATAATCCGAACGTGGCCTGCTACATGGACGATCTCTACGTCTATCTGCGGGCCCGCTCCAACGAAGCCTGGGGCCGCGCGCGGCCGGGCAAGCATGAGGACAAGAAGGAGGCCTATACAAAGGCCGAAGACTCCTGCATGGGCAGGAAATGAACGATTGGAGCACGGTCGAGACGACGTCTTGGCGTCTCCGGGAGAGAATTTGAGGAGCTTACGATGAAGACACGTGCCGCGGTCGCTTTCGAAGCGAAAAAACCGCTTGAAATCGTCGAGGTCGACCTGGAGGGACCGAAGGCCGGCGAAGTTCTGGTCGAGATCAAGGCGACCGGAATCTGCCACACCGACGCCTACACGCTCGACGGTTTTGACAGCGAAGGAATCTTTCCCTCGATCTTGGGCCACGAGGGCGCCGGCATCATCCGCGAGATCGGCGCAGGCGTGACCTCGGTGAAGCCTGGCGATCACGTCATCCCGCTCTACACGCCGGAATGCCGGCAGTGCAAAAGCTGCCTGAGCGGAAAGACCAACCTCTGCACCGCGATCCGCGCGACGCAAGGCAAGGGCGTGATGCCCGACGGCACCAGCCGCTTCTCCTACAAAGGCAAGCCGATCTACCACTATATGGGCTGCTCGACCTTCTCGAACTTCACGGTGCTGCCGGAGATCGCAGTCGCCAAGATCCGTGAGGATGCCCCCTTCGACAAGAGCTGCTACATCGGCTGCGGCGTCACGACCGGTGTCGGCGCCGTCGTCAACACCGCCAAGGTCACACCGGGTTCCAACGTCGTGGTGTTCGGCCTCGGCGGCATCGGCCTCAACGTCATCCAGGGCGCCAAGATGGCCGGCGCCGACAAGATCATCGGCGTCGACATCAACGACTCCAAGGAGGATTGGGGCCGCAAGTTCGGCATGACGCACTTCGTCAACCCCAAGAAGGTGACCGGCGACATCGTCCAGCACCTGGTGACGCTGACCGATGGCGGCGCCGACTACACCTTCGACTGTACCGGCAACACCACGGTGATGCGCCAAGCCCTGGAATGCTGTCATCGCGGGTGGGGAACATCGATCATCATCGGCGTTGCGGAAGCCGGCAAGGAGATCGCCACCCGCCCGTTCCAACTCGTCACCGGGCGGAACTGGAGAGGCACCGCGTTCGGCGGCGCGCGGGGCCGCACCGACGTGCCCAAGATCGTCGACTGGTACATGAACGGAAAGATTCAGATCGATCCCATGATCACCCACGTGCTGAAGCTCGAAGACATCAACAAGGGCTTCGACCTGATGCACGAGGGCAAATCGATCCGCTCGGTCGTCGTCTACTAAACCAGAACCATCACCCACAAGGAGGATCGTCCCATGACTGTTGCTCTCCATCCCTCGATCGACAATGGCCTCAAACAGGGCAGCGGCAGCTTTGCCGGTGGCACGCTGGTCTGCAAATGCAAGGACCACCCGGTCAAGGTCGGCATCAAGGGCGACGTGGCCCACAACCACGCCTGCGGCTGCACGAAGTGCTGGAAGCCGCAGGGTGCGACGTTCTCCGTCGTCGCCGTGGTGCCGCGCCAGAACGTCACCGTGCTCGAGAACGGCGACAAGCTGGAGATCGTCGATCCGTCGGCGGTGATCCAGCGCCACGCCTGCAAGGCCTGCGGCACGCACATGTACGGCCGCATCGAGAACAAGGGCCACCCGTTCTACGGCCTCGACTTCATCCATCCCGAGCTGTTCCAGGAGCAGGGCTCGCAGGCGCCGCAATTTGCTGCCTTCGTCTCCTCGGTGATCGAATCGGGCGTGAAGCCGGAGCAGATGGCCGACATCCGTTCACGGCTGAAGGAAATCGGGCTTGAGCCCTATGACTGCCTGTCACCGGCGCTGATGGACGCGATCGCGACCCATGTCGCGAAGGCCAAAGCTGCTTAGGTCCAAAGCTGCTTAGCGGCTGCCTGAGGCAACGCGTTCGTTCTTTCTACCTTTCGGCTCGCTGGTCCTGAACCCAGCGAGCCGGTCGGGTCCTTTCGGATCGGGCGCGAACCAGATGGCCGGCATTGCCGCCCATGTGCTCGTGAGGCGGTGGGTTCCCTCAGCATCGAGATTTGTACACTCCGCAGCGTCGCCAGCTCGCAAAGCTTGTGTCCCTGCGTTTTCCCTCCCTCGACTGAGGTCTCCTGCTTCGTCCGCGCTGTCCCGCCGGACGAAGCTTTTTTATGTCGGTCGCAATGATGCTCTGCCGCACCGCGCAAGGGGCAAGCGACGGATCGCGCCCACCTTTTGACAAATCGCAGATGCAATCTGGTCGCGAACACAAGCGGCTGTGATGTCCGCGGTGTCCGGTTTCTGCTAGCATCACGCCCGTCACGATGCCGCGCGAAAATCATCAAAAAAGAATCAACCGGGAGGTATCGAGCACATTCCAGACATCGCCCGTCGTCATCCCCTCCGCCCCGGGAGTTGCTTGGGCTTGCGGAAGCAGGGGATGCGGACGCCGCCACACCAATCAATCACGCCCATCGGATCATTGGCTTAAGAAGAGCGAGAAACGATCATGATCAAGATAAAAATCAACGGCCAGGAACAAAGCTGGGATGGCGACCCGGATCTTCCGCTGCTCTGGTTTCTCCGCGACGAAGTCGGGCTGACCGGCACCAAATTCGGCTGCGGCCAGGCGCTGTGCGGCGCCTGCACCGTCATCGTCGACAAGGAAGCGGTGCGCGCCTGCATCACTTCGGTCAACGACGTTGCGGGTCGCGAGGTCACGACCATCGAAGGCCTGCATCCGAACGGCGATCATCCCGTGCAGAAAGCGTGGCGCCAGGTCAATGTTCCCCAATGCGGCTTCTGCCAGGCCGGCCAGATCATGCAGGCCGCGGCCCTGCTGATGGACAATCCCAAGCCGTCACACGACCAGATCCGCGAGGCGATGGCGGGGAACATCTGCCGCTGCGGCTGCTACCAGCGCATCGAGAATGCCGTCCATCTCGCATCGACGGGGGTGTGACCATGAATTTCATCGACAACCCAAAGAAGCTTCGTGGCTTCGAGAAGCACGTCAGGATCGAGAAGGTTTCCCGCCGCAGCATCCTGAAGGGACTGGGCGTCACCGGCGGCTTCGTGCTCGCCGCGCCCGTGATGTCGCACCAGGCGTTCGCCTATGAGACCGGCGCCGGGAAGATGCCGCACGGCGTCGTGGTCGACCCGCGCGTGTTCGTCGCGGTCGCTCCCGACGGCATCGTCACCATCGTCGCGCACCGCTCGGAAATGGGCACCGGCGTGCGCACCAGCCTGCCGCTGATCGTCGCCGAAGAGATGGAAGCCGACTGGTCGAGGGTGAAGGTCCAGCAGGCCCATGGCGACGAGGTCAAGTTCGGCAACCAGGACACCGACGGCTCTCGCAGCACGCGACACTATCTGATCCCGATGCGCCAGATCGGCGCCTCTGCGCGCATCATGCTGGAGCAGGCCGCAGCCAAGCGCTGGGGCGTGCCGGCGACGGAAGTGAAAGCGGCCAATCACGAGGTCGTTCACAGCGCGAGCGGACGCAAGCTCGGCTTCGGCGAGCTCGCAGCCGACGCAGCCAAGGAATCCTTGCCGAGCGTCGACAGCCTCAAGCTGAAAGACCCCAAGGATTTCCGTTATCTCACCAAGGGCCAGATCGGCATCGTTGACCTCCACGACATCACCACGGGGAAGGCAGGCTACGGCGCCGACGTGCGGCTGCCCGGCATGAAATACGCCGTCATTGCGCGTCCGCCGGTGACCGGCGGCAAGCTGGTCTCCTTCGACCCGGCCGACGCGATGAAGGTCTCGGGCGTCGAGAAGGTGATGCAGGTGCGCGGCTGGCCGTGGCCGTCGAAATTCCAGCCCCTCGGCGGTGTGGCCGTGATCGCCCGCAATACGGGCGCTGCGATCAAGGGTCGCGATGCGCTGAAGCTCGTCTGGGATGACGGGCCGAACGGCAACTACGAGTCGGTCGCCTACCGCAAGGAGCTCGAGGAGGCCGCGCGCAAACCAGGCCTCGTCGTGCGCAACGAGGGCGATGCGGATGCCGCGCTCAAGAGCGCCGACAAGGTGATCGTCGGCGAGTACTACATCCCTCACCTCGCCCATGTCAGCATGGAGCCGCCGGTGGCTGTTGCCGACGTCAAGGGCGACAAGGCGGAGATCTGGGCGCCGGTGCAGAGCCCCGGCGGTACCCGCGAGGACGTCGCCAAGACGCTCGGCATCCCCGAGCAGAACGTGACCGTGAACGTAACGCTGCTCGGCGGCGGCTTTGGCCGCAAGTCGAAATGCGACTATGCGCTCGAGGCCGCCCTGCTCTCCAAGGAGCTCGGCGCGCCCGTGAAGGTGCAGTGGACGCGCGAGGATGATCTCCACAACGGCTTCCTGCACACCGTCTCGGTCGAGCGCATCGAGGCCGGCCTCGACAAGAGCGGCAAGGTGATCGCCTGGCGCCACCGCAGCGTTGCGCCCAGCATCGCCTCGACATTCGCGGCGGGCACCGTGCATCAGGCCTCGTTCGAACTCGGCATGGGCCTCGTCGACATGCCCTTCGAGATCGCCAACATCTCCTGCGAGAATCCGGAAGCGGCCGCCCATACCAGGATCGGCTGGTTCCGCTCGGTCTCCAATATCCCGCGCGCCTTCGCGGTGCAGTCGATGGTCGGCGAGATCGCGCAGGCCACCGGCCGCGATCAGAAGGACATGCTGCTCGAGATGATCGGCTCGCCCCGCATCGTCAAGCTCGCCTCGGTGAAGGACCTCTGGAACTATGGCGAGCCCTACGACAGCTATCCGATCGACACCGCGCGCCTGCGCAAGGTGGTCGAGCTGGTGGCCGAGAAGGGCGAATGGGGCCGCCAGGTGCCGAAGGGCCATGGCCTCGGCATCGCCGTGCACCGCAGCTTCGTCAGCTACATCGCGACGATCGTGGAAGCGGCCGTCGACGACAAGGGCAAGCTGACGATCCCGCGGGTCGACACCGCCATCGACTGCGGCACCTTCGTCAATCCCGAGCGCATCCAGTCGCAGATCGAGGGCGCCGCGATCATGGGCCTGAGCCTCGCCAAGTACGGCGAGATCACCTTCAGGGACGGCAAGGTCCAGCAGAAGAACTATGACGACTTCCCTGTGGTCCGGATGGACGAATCTCCGCTGGTGACCAACGTCCATATCGTGGCCCCGGGGCCCGACACGCCGCCGAGCGGCGTCGGCGAGCCCGGCGTTCCGCCATTCGCGCCGGCGCTGATCAACGCGATCTTCGCTGCAACCGGCAAGCGCATCCGCTCCCTGCCGATCGGCAAGCAATTGGAGGCGTGATGAGGGAACGTTAGGCGACAGTTCGCCGTTGCCATCGATCCGACAGGAGAGATCGATGGACATCACCTCACGGGCGCTCGCAGTCTTGGTGCTGTCGGGCGCCTTTCTTTTGACCGCACAGGCCCAAAGTCAGGCACAGGGCAACACGACGCCTCCGGCCACCGCGACGCGTCCCTCGACGCCGGACCAGACCTCGCTGCCGAGCAATGCTCCCCCCGCTTCGACCAACCAGACCACGGGGCAGTCCAGTCAGGACCCGAAGGTCAAGGAGATGAACGCGAAGGAGAAGGGCAAGGTCGAGCGCGAGGGCAAGTAAGCCCGCCTCACAGCTCAACAAGCAGAATGCGGCGGACGTTTCGTCCGCCGCATTCGTTGCCCCCCTGGCCGCGCTGCTCGGGGTCAGTCCGCCCTATTTCTTCAGCGCGAACACCCAGATCACGCCGCCCTGCGGCACGTTGGCCTCAATGCCGCTGTTGTTGGTCGCAAGCGCATCCTGGATGCGTTGCGCGTCGACGCCCCAGCCGGACTGGATCGCGACATATTGCGTGCCGTCGATCTCGTAGGAGATCGGCATGCCCATGATGCCGGAGTTGGTCTTCTGCTGCCATAGCAGCTCGCCGGTCTTGGCGTCGAAGGCGCGGAAGTAGCGGTCGTTGGTGCCACCAGCGAAGACGAGATCGCCCGCGGTCGCCGTCACCGAGCCGAACAGCTGCGACTTCGGGAAGTCGTGCTGCCACAGCTTCTTGCCGGTCGCGGGATCCCAGGCCTGGAGCTCGCCGAAATGATCCGCACCGGGCTTCGCCTTCAGGCCAATATCTTCCGGCTTGGTGCCGAGCCAGAGCTCGCCGGGCTTGAGCGCCACCTTCTCGCCAGTGAAGCCGCCGCAGAAGTTTTCATTGGCGGGAACGTAGACGAGGCCGGTCTTCTGGCTGTAGGCCGCCGAAGGCCAGTCCTTGCCGCCCCACAGCGACGGGCAGAACTCGACGCGTTTGCCGATCACCGGCTTATGCGCGGGATCGACGATCGGCCGGCCGCTCTCGGCATCGATGCCCTTCCAGACGTCGGTGGAGACGAACGGCCAGCCAGCGACGTAGTTGATCTTGGTCGGTGTGCGCTCGAGCACCCAGAAGATCGCATCACGTCCCGGATGGATCAGACTCTTGATCGAGCGGCCGTTGCGTTGCAGATCGACCAGCATCGGCGCGTCGACCTCGTCCCAGTCCCAGGAGTCATTCTGGTGATACTGGTGATAGGTCTTGATCTTGCCGTTGGCGGGATCGAGCGCGATCACCGACGAGGTGTAGAGATTATCGCCGGGATGGCTGTCGCCTGGCCATGGCGCGGCGTTGCCGACACCCCAATAGATCGTCTTCAAGTCCTTGTCGTAGGTGCCGGTCATCCAGGCCGAGCCGCCACCGGTCTTCCAGTCGTCGCCTTGCCAGGTGTCGTGACCGGGTTCGCCCTCACCTGGAATGGTGAAGGTGCGCCATAATTCCTTGCCGTCCTTGGCGTCGAATGCAGCGACGTAACCGCGCACGCCGAGCTCGCCGCCGGAGCCGCCGACGATGACCCTGCCGTCGACGACGAGCGGCATCAGGGTCATGTACTGGCCCTTCTTGTAGTCTTGCACCTTCGTATCCCAGACCACCTTGCCGGTCTTGGCGTCGAGCGCAACGACGTGGTCGTCGGTGGTGGCGAGATAAAGCTTGTCGTCCCACAGGCCGACGCCGCGGCTGGTCGGATGCAGCTGGAACAGGTCGTCAGGGAGCTGCCGCTTGTAGCGCCAGTATTCGTCGCCGGTCTTGGCGTTCAGCGCGATCACCTGCCCCATCGGAGTCGCCACGAACATCACGCCGTTATTGACGATCGGCGGCGCCTCATGGCCTTCGATCACGCCGGTGGCGAAAGTCCAGACCGGCGTGAGATCCTTGACGTTGCTGGTATTGATCTGGTCGAGCGGGCTATAGCCCTGCCCGTCATAAGTTCGGCGATACAGCATCCAGTTGCCGGGTTCCGGATTTTCCAGACGCTGCGACGTGACTGGCGTGTAACTCTCGATCGGACCGGCGCCCGCGGAGGTCGAGACGATGCAGGTGAAGGCGACGAAGCCGGACAACAACCATTGTTTTCTGGTCATGGACGTTTCCCCTTTTGAATTCTTGCTGCTTGAATTCTTGAAGTTTGTTTGTCTCCTCGCCCGCACGCCTGCGGGCGCGACCGCTTCTGGCGCGCGGGCGCGACCCGCGGCTGATCACCCTGGCTGCTGGCCACCTACCTTTCCGATGAAATTGCCGGCGACGCTGAGCGCGCCGTCAGTGAGTGCCAGCGGCAGCGCTGCAAGCCGTCGCGGCGCTGGCCCGAACACGACCTGCGCGCCCTGTCGCGGATCGTATTCGGAATTGTGGCACATGCACTTGAACACCTCCTTGTCGCCGACATCGCTCTTGACCCAGGCGGTGACGGGACAGCCGGCATGGGAGCAGATCGCCGAATAGGCGACGATGCCGTCCTGCGCACGCGCGCGCGTCTGATCGTCGAGCTCGGCGGGATCGAGCCGGATGATCAGGATCTCGTTGAGGCGCGAGGCGCTGCGCACCACCGATGTCTTGGGATCCTTCGGCCAGGCATGCCCCGGCGGGCCGCCAAGCGGCAGATCGGCGGGCGTGACGAGCTTGCCTTCGTGATCGCCTTCGGAGAACACCAGCACATCGCCCTTCTGCGGCCGCTCGTCTGCGCCCGGCGGATCTTCGCCCGCCGCGCCGCGCCCGGAGCCAGCAAGGCAAGCCGAGGTGGCAAGTGCACCGATCAACAGCGTTCGTCGCGTCTGCGCCGCACAGACGCAGGCTTCAGGTTCCTCAATGTTGGCGGAGGGTAGAGACGACGTGGTGTGCGTTGAATGCGTCATGCACGCCAGCAGGCGCTGGGACTCTGCCAAAAAGAAGGCGAAGAATTTGCGCCGCAGTGCATCATTCTCATGATGCTCGCTTTGATTGAATGCAAAAATGCGCATTCACAGGCGTTTTGCGATCGCAATGTCAAGATGCACGATCGGGCATGATCATTTTGCAGATCAGACCGAACATGTTGGAATTGGTGCGACGCGCCATCGCGTCGCGCGTTGCAGATTCAATTCAAGATGGCTGCACGTTTGTCAGGCAGGCATATCATTTTCAAGAGCGCAGCATGTGCCGCGGCGTGAACATGCGCCCGCTTTGCGTCGCTGCCGCCATTTCAAAGCTGTCGGCAATGCGCCGCGCCTTGTCGATGAACAAAGCCGCCGCGGCCGGTGGACAGACCTCACGCGCGGTCTGCTCGAACAGATCGAGCCAGCGATCGAAATGATCGCCGATCAGGCTGAGCGGAAGATGCGCTCGCATCGGCTGGCCGTGATAGCGCCCGGTGGTCAGCACTACCGACGACCAGAAATCGCGCAGCTTGGAAAGATGCTCGTCCCAATTCTTCACGATCGCGAACACCGGACCGAGCAACGCATCCTCGCGCACGCGGCCATAAAACCGCGCGACCAGTTCCCCGATCATCGCCTCGTTGATCCCGGTTCGCTCCATCACGTCCTGGGCAAGCAGGCTGCGCCGTTCCGCCGCCGCCTTGCGATCGATCGTCATCCGGTCAGGCATCTCGTTCTCGGCATCCATTCGCGTTGTTCCAAGTCCTCGTGTTCCAAGTCTTCTTATTCCAAGTCTTCTTATTCCATGCCCTTCAGCGAGCCACGAACTTGTCGGCGGTCGATAGCACCGACCCTCCGATCTCGTCGCTGGCGGTGAAAACCACATCGGCGTCCTTCGGATTCGCCGTGGTCAGGGTGACCCGCAGCGATTCCGAGCCATCCGCTTCGACGCTGATGGGAGTTCCATCGTCGTGACCAACGATGCTCAGGCTCGCATCTATGCCTTTTATCGTCAAAGTGTAGTGGTGGGCGACGCTTGCCTTGTTGAGAAGCTTGACGGTGTAGGCATTTCTGACCGAGCCATCGGACAGGGTCACAGCCAGGGGATCGCGGTCGTGCAGCACCGCTATGGCGCCCGTTGCCTTGGTCGCCAGCAATCCGGCGAGACCAGCCGCCAATCCGACGCTGACCACCGCGAGCGCGACGGTTTTCGGGCGCACCAGCCGTGAGGCACGGGCCTCGCCGCGATGACCCCGCTCGATGTTGCGCCAGCTTTCATAATCGATCAGGCCGCGGGGGCGATCGAGCCTTCTCATGACGCTGTCGCAGGCATCGACGCAGAGTCCGCAATTGATGCAGGCGAAATTCGGCCCCTCGCGAATGTCGATCCCGATCGGACAGACGTTGACGCACAGGCCGCAATCGACGCAATCGCCGGCGGCCTCGCCGCGCGCGCGAAGTTCCGTGGCCTTCTTGGCCGACATACGCTGCTCGCCCCGATAGTCGCGATAGTTGACCGTGAAGGCTTCCGGATCCCAGATCGCGCCCTGCAGCCGCGGCCAGGGACACATGAAGGTGCAGACCTGCTCGCGCGCGAAGCCCGCAAGGCCATAGGTCGTCCCGGTGAAGACGGCGATCCAGGTCAGAGCCGTCGCGGAGACGTCGCCGCCCGTAAATGCGCGAACGAGGTCGGGCGCATCCGTGAAATAGAAGATCAGCGTGCCGCCAGTCATCAGCGAGATCAGCAGCCAGGTGCTGTGCTTGATGCCGATTTGGAGCGCCCGCGCGACGGTCAGCGGAGCGTTCATGTTCTTCAGCCGCTCGCGCCTGTCGCCTTCAACGAGGCGTTCGACCAGGAGGAACAGATCGGTCCAAACCGTTTGCGGACAGGCGAAACCGCACCACACCCGCCCCGCAAGCGCATTCGCTAGGATCAGGATGACCGATGCGAGGATCAGCAGTCCGGTGACGAGGTAGAGGTCCTGAGGCCATATCTCGATGAAGAAGGCATAGAGACGGCCATGCGCGAAGTCGAGCAGCACGGCCTGGTCGGGCGCATTCGGCCCGCGGTCCCAGCGCAGGAACGGAGTGATGTAGTAGATCGAGAGCGTCAGGAGGAGGATGGCCCACTTGATCCGCCGTATGCGTCCTGAAACGGCTTGCGGCACCACGCGCGATGTTGCCATTGCGGCTCTCTTGCGCGCGTCCACCCTGGCCGCACCCGCCTTGGCGCGCGTGCGGGAGTGATCGATTTCAATGACAGTCATCGCAGTCCGCAGTCCCGATTTCGCTGGAGCAAGGCGACGGTAAGCGGATAGCGGCACGCCCTCTTTGTTGGAGCACAAACTTCGGAACGAAAGTGCAGATTTCGACGATGAACTGGCGGCCGTTCGAGCCGGCCGCCAGTTACGGAAATGAGTTGGCCGCCTCGGCGATCGCGGCCTCAAGCTCTATCAGGCGTTATAGGTATAGAAGCCTTGGCCGGTCTTGCGGCCGAGATGGCCGGCATCGACCATTTCCTTGAGCAAGGGCGCCGGACGGTATTTCGGGTCGTTGAAACCTTTGTAGAAGACCTCCATCACCGACAGCATGGTGTCGAGCCCGACGAGATCGGCGAGCGCGAGCGGCCCGATCGGGTGGTTGCAGCCAAGCTTCATGCCGGCGTCGATTTCCTCGGCCGTCGCGATCCCCTCCTGAAGCGCGAAGATCGCCTCGTTGATCATCGGGCAGAGGATGCGGTTGACGGCGAAGCCCGGGCTGTTCTTGGCTGTGATCGCGACCTTGCCGACACGCTGGGCGAAATCGAGTGCCTTGGCGTGGGTGTCGTCGGAGGTCTGCAAGCCGCGGATCAGCTCCAGAAGCTGCATCACCGGCACCGGATTGAAGAAATGCATGCCGATGAAGCGATCGGGACGATCAGTCGCGGCGGCGAGCTTGGTGATCGAGATCGACGAGGTGTTGGTGGCGATCAGCGTGCGCGGCGACAGGCTCACGCAGAGGTCTTTGAGAATCTTGACCTTGAGCTCCTCGTTCTCGGTCGCGGCCTCGATGACGAGGTCGCAGTCCGCGAACTTGGCACGGTCGGTGGTGCCGGTGATGCGCTTGAGCGTCGCCTCGCGATCGGCCGCCGAAATCTTCTCCTTCTTGACCAGTCGCTCGAGGCTGCCGCCGACGGTCGCAATCCCGCGACCCACCGCCGCGTCGGAGATATCGACCATCACGACCGAAAGCCCGGCCGCGGCACAGACCTGGGCGATGCCGTTCCCCATGGTGCCAGCCCCGATGATACCAACGGTTTGGATCATTGCTTCAAATCCTTCTCATCTGTCGGGCGCGCCAACCGGCCCCTTCTGCCTGAACCAGGGTCGCGCGCGCCGCAAGCCGGGCCGCGACCTAATTCTGATAGGCCCTTCCTTAAAGCATCCATGGCGGGAATAAAGCCGCCTCTTGCATTGCGTGAGGCGCAATTTGACGCTTCCGCAGGCCTGTTTGGCCCGGTATGTGCGCTGGTCAGCCGGCGCGCGGAGGGCACCGGAAAGACCCGGCGCGGGCGCCCCCCGCTCACATCCCCTCTAGTGGATGATCTGGTTGAGAAAGTCCTTCGCGCGCTTCGTGCGAGGCGAGCGGAAGAAACTCGCCGGCTCCCCCTCCTCGACGATGCTGCCCTGGTCCATGAACACGACGCGGTCGGCGACCTCGCGGGCAAAGCCCATTTCATGGGTCACGCACACCATGGTCATGCCTTCGCCTGCGAGCTGCACCATCGTGTCCAGCACCTCCTTCACCATCTCCGGATCGAGCGCGGAGGTCGGCTCGTCGAACAGCATGATCTTCGGCTGCATGCACAGCGCGCGGGCGATAGCGACGCGCTGCTGCTGACCGCCCGAGAGCTGTGCGGGATATTTGTCCGCCTGACCGTGAATGCGGACCTTCCTGAGCAGCCTCATCGCACGCTCGTGCGCCTCAGGGCGCGAGAGCCCTCGCACCTTGATCGGCGCCAGCATGCAGTTCTCGACGACCGAGAGGTGCGGGAACAGGTTAAAACTCTGGAACACCATGCCGACCTCGCAGCGAACGCTGTTGATGTCGGCCATGCGGTCCATCAGCTCCACGCCGTCGACCACGATCCGGCCGCCGTCGTGCCTCTCGATGTGGTTGATGCAGCGGATCAGGGTCGACTTGCCGGAGCCGGAGGGGCCGCATAGAACGATCTTCTCGCCCTTGGCGACGGTCAGGTTGACATCATTCAGCGCGGTGAAGCGGCCGAACCGCTTCACCAGTTTCTCCACGACGACGATCGCGGAAGAATGATCGCTCGGGCTCACAGCGCCTTGCTGTTGCATCTTCATCTCCTCTCTGTTTTAGCGGTGTGCTCCGCCAAGAGCATATCGCCGCCTGAGCGATGCGACGCACTGCGACGCCGCCGAACTGATGGCGAGGTAGGCCACCGCGACCACGAGATACATCTCGACGAGCCGGCCGTTGAGCTGCGCGAGCTTCGAGGCCGCGCCGAGGAGATCGGTCAGCGAGAGCACGTAAACGAGCGAAGTGTCCTGGAACAGGATGATGGTCTGGCTCAGGATGATCGGGCTCGCGACACGGATCACCTGCGGCAGGATCACGGATCGGTAGGTATCGAAGGTGGACAGCGCGAGCGCCTGGCAGGCTTCGAACTGCCCCCTGTTCACCGCGCGCAATCCGACACGGATGATCTCCGAATAATAGGCCGCCTCGAACAGTCCAAAAGTGATGAAGGCCGTCCAGGTCGCGCCGATCGGAATCGGGCGGCCATTGCCGTAGAGGTGCCCGAGCACGATCGGCACCAGGAAGAAGAACCAGAACAACACGAGGATCAGCGGGACCGAGCGGATCAATGCGATGTAGGCGCGCACGATCTGGCTGACGACGGGTACCTCGAGGTGCTGCGCAAGGGCAAAGCAGGTCCCCAGCATCATGCCGATGACGAAGGCTGCTGCGGTCAGCGCGAGGGAGAACAGCAGTCCCGACCAGAGATAAGGCCAGGCCTGAAGGAGGATCGAGAAATCGAGACTGTTCATTTCACGACCTCCAATCCGCGGGGCAAGGCGGCGCCCGGCTCCACGTCGTCCGCCAGGGCCGGCTCGATCGGGTCCTTCGTCGGGGTGGAGCCCGGAATGCGCACGGCCTTGTCGATGAGCATCATCGATTGATAGGCGACGAGCGCCAGCACGAGATAGATCAGCGTTGCGGCACCGAAGGCAGTGAAGGTCTGGAAGGTCGCTTCGCTGATCTGCCGCGCCTGCGCAGTCAACTCCATCAGGCCGATCGTGAGCGCCACGGACGTATTCTTGTAGATGCCCATGACCTCGCTGGTCAGGCTCGGCACGATCAGTCGCAGCGCCTGCGGGACGATGACGTGGCGATAGGTCAGATATCCGCCAAGACCGAGTGCGCTCGCCGCCTCGGTCTGGCCCTTCGGCAAGGCCTCGATGCCCGCGCGCACCTGCTCGGCAATGCGTGCCGCGGTGTAGAGTCCGAGGCACGCCAGCGCCGGGAAGAACGATCCCCAGGGCGGCGGGATCTGCTTGATGGCGTCGCCGAGCCGGCTCGGAAGAATCTCCGGCAACACGAAGTACCAGAGGAACATCTGCACCAGGACGGGAATGTTCCGGAATATCTCGACATAGAGCCGCGCGAGTGCCGTAACAAAGCGGTTCTGCACGGTACGGCCGATCCCGACGACAACGCCGACGGCGAAGGCGATCCACCAGCCGAAGAAGGCCAGCGCCAGCGTCCAGCCGAGGCCTGCGAGAAGCCAGTCGATATAGCGCTGGCCATCCGCCGTCTGTTCAAAAAGCACTCCGAACATCGCAAACCTCAGAGTTATCGGTGCGAGCGAAGGCGACCTTGATCGAGTCCCGCAGCGTTTCCGGTCAGTCGACCGCGTCGCTGGGATTCGCAATCCGCTCCATCAGCGTATCGGTGAGCGGAAACGCGAGATTCTCACCCTTGGGCGGGATCGGCCTGGTGAACCATTTCGTGTAGGTCTTCTCGAACTGTCCCGACGCCATCTGTTTTGACAGAACATCGTCGACGAGTGCCTTGAAGCCGGCATCGCCCTTCGTGAACATCAGCCCGTAATAGATCCTCGCATAACCTTCGGGAAGGAAGATCAGCGCATCCGGTTTCGGTGCTGCAGCCTTGAGGCCCGCGAGAAGGATGTCGTCTTCCATGAAGGCTGCGGCACGCCCCGTATTCAACATCAAGAATGATTCCGCGTGATCCTTGGCCTGGACGATGTTGAGGCCGAGCTGCTCCTTGGCGTTCACGCCTTGCGCGAAGCCGATCGCGTTTGAGCCTTGCGTGACGACAATCGTCTTGCCCTTGAGATCGCCGGCGGCCTTCAGGCCGCTGTCGGCCTTGACCAGCCAGCGCGGCTGGCTGACGAAGGTCGTCACCGAGAATGACACCTGCTCCTGCCGCTTCTTGTCGTTGGCCGTTCCGCCGCATTCGATATCGACGGTGCCGCTCTGAATCAGCGGGATGCGGTTGGACGAGTTCACCGGCGTATAGTTGACCATAAGATTGGGCAGATTGAGCTCCGTCTTGATGCGCTCGACGATGGCGGCGCAGAGATCGAGCGAGAAGCCGATCGGCTTTTGATCGGGACCGAGGTAAGAGAACGGGATCGACGCCTCGCGGTAGCCGATCGTGATCGCGCCGCCGGACTTGATCTTGGTCAGCGTCGGGCTGTCAGCCGCGACCGACGGCTCGACCATGGCAGTGACGATCACAAGGCCCGACAGAGCCCCCAGCATCCGTGCAAACTTCCTCATGTCCTGCACCCTCTCTCTGGATCTCTGGCCTACACCGCCTTCTAGGCCCTGGATGATGTCTTGACGCCGCGCCCGCGGATGAGCTCGATCAGGCGGTCGACGTCCGCTGATGTGTTGAACATGCCGAACGACACCCGAATGCCGTCCCGTTCCGGCGAAACGCGCACGCCATTGTCTTCGAAGTAACCGAGCCACTCGGCCGCAGGCAGTGCGACGACGTAGATATGCGGCGCGCGGTGTTTCCGGTCGCGTGGACCGACGAGGCGGATATCGAGCGCATCGAGCTCTGCGATGAGATGATCACCGAGTTCGAAGCAGTGGTTCTGGATGTTCTCGATGCCGATCTGCGTGATCAGGTCGAGCGAGGCGCCAAGCGCATGGATCGCAGGGAGATTGAAGTTGCCGAGCTCGAAGCGACGGGCGCTCGGAGCCGGCGTGAGCTTGTCCGGCCGCGCGATGAGGTCGGCCGGAATCTCCGCAAGGCTCGCAGCGGCGAGATAAGCGGGCTCGAGTTCGGCAAGCGTGCTGTCCCAATAAAGGAGCCCGAGCCCCTGGGGAACGAGCAGGCCTTTGTGACTGCCCGATCCGATGAAGCTCGCGCGGATGGCCCTTGCGTCGATTGGCACCACGCCGATCGCCTGCATCACATCGACGATGAAATGGAGGCTCTTCTCCGCGCACAGGGCACCGATACTTTCGATATCGAAGCGGTGGCCGGCGTGAAAGGTCACATGCGACATCGAGATCGCGCGGGTGTTTGCATCGACGTGGGGACGAAAGCTCGCGGCATCCACCACATCGGTCATCGGCACGAACCGCACCTCGACGCCCTGCCGTTGCAGGTTGAGGAAGGCGTATGCATTGTTCGGGTGATCGCCATGAACCATCAGGACATTGTCGCCCGCCCGCAGCCGCAGGGCGTTCGCGGCGATGTTCATGCTTTCCGAGGTGTTCTTGGTGAAGGCGATCTCGTCGGCGGACACGCCGAGGAATCGCGCGACCTTGGCGCGCGTCTGCTCGACGCGGTCGAGCCACACGCTCTTCGGGCCGGCCGTCTCGAGGCCTTCACGGAGAAAGAGGTCGATCGCCGCCTTCACGGGGCGCGCAAGCGGCGCCTGGAAGCCGGAATCGAGATAGGTCATCCGCTCGGCAGCCGGGAATTCCTTCCGCACGGCATCGACGTCGTAATGACCTGACATCCCACTCTCCTGTTCGGCGCGCCGCCCCTGGGACCCAGTTTGCATTGCACAAATCCTGTTCTACCGGCCGGCGACGCCAACGATATGAGCAACGAGGAAGAGCCGTCTAATATATTTTTCATATTTCAGTAGTTTTTATTCCGAAAAATGATAATTTATTATAATGGATGTGCGAATGATGGACCCAGCCAGAACCGACGGACCACTCGATCGCGCCTTTGCGATCGTCGGGCACGTCGCCGGTCAAACCAAAGCCGCGTCGGTCGCCGATATCGCGCAGGCGCTTGGCCTTCCGCTTCCGACTGCCCATCGGTTGATCGGAAATCTTGAGGAACGCGGCCTGCTTCAGAAGGCGCTCGGGACCAAGCGCTATGTCGTCGGCAATCAGCTCGTCACTCTGTCCGCCAAGGTCATCGGCGCAGCATTCCGCACCGCGCGCCGGCATGCCGTGCTGCGCGCGGTCGCCGGCGAAATCGGCGAGCAATGCGAGATCGGCGTCGTGCGCGACAACATGGTGGCCTATGTCGATAGCGTCCGCGTCTCGCAGCCACAGGGATTGCAATTCAATCCGGGCGAAGCGGCGCCGCTGCACTGCACGTCGACAGGCAAGATCTACATGAGCCGCTTGCCGGGGAAAGCGCGCGAGAAGCTGTGCCGCGCGCTCACGCTGACGAAATTTACGGACACGACGATCGCAGACTACGACGCCCTGATGAAGGTGCTCGAGGAGACCCGTCAGCGCGGCTGGGCCAAGACCAACGAGGAGTACGTCAAGGGCGTGGTTGGATGTGCCGTCCCCATCCTGTCGCCGGAGCGTGAGCTGATCGCGTGCCTGGGCGTCTCCGTCCCGGCAGCTCGCGTGAGCTTCGCCGAACTCGACCGTTTCATCGCCCCGCTTCAGAAGGCCGCCGAGCTCCTATCGGAAACGATCCTGCAGGACGACGATGACGGCGAATGAATGCGAACCCGGCTGCCCCGCTTCGCAAGCCGCTCCACCACATTCCGCACCAGGCCAACCTGCAGATCGAGTTAAAGCGGCTCGAAAATCATCTGCCAGCCCTTCCGGGTGTCCATGTATTCACGAACCAGCTTGAGGCGGTCGCCCGACAAGACGAAAATGAAACAATAGTCATTTTCGTACGGCTTGCCTCCAGGAAGAGTGGCTCGCATCCGCTCCTCGACGACCACAGTATCGCCGTCGGCATGAATGCCTCGAAACGAGATGTCGACGTTCGAGAACAGACTATGCATTTGCGAGGCAATGAAGTGCGCGATTTGGTTCGGCCCGATCATATGGTCGGTGTGCTTGAGTGCGACTGCCGTTGCGTTTCCGGCCGGTGCGATCCATTCGGCATCGGGAGTGAACAGCCCCGCGATCAGTTTGGCATCACGGCTTTTGAAGGTCTTCCAGGCGTTGATGACAACCTCTTTGGACTTCGTGCTGTTCATTTTGCTTCTCCAACTCTGTTCAGCGGATCTGGCATTGCTCTATAATAAGGGCGTACCGACGCCGCTGGCCGGAATCGGACCTGATCATCTCACGGCTGTTCTTCGGGCCGCACTCTGCGCTAAAGTGAGTCATGCTCAGTTTTGAGGTGTGCAACACTGCGCGCTTGCGGCGCGATCCGCGCTATGACGGCCATTTCTTCACGGCCGTGAAGACCACGCGAATCTACTGCCGCCCGGTTTGCCCAGTGAAGCAGCCGTTGACCCGTAACGTGGCTTATTATCCGACGGCGGCGGCGGCCGAAGCGGCGGGATACCGGCCTTGTCTGCGCTGCCGTCCGGAGACCGCGCCCTTTTGCGCCGCCTGGAATGGCACGCGCTCAACCGTCGTGCGCGCCTTGAAATTGATCGACGGTGGCGCGTTGGATGACGGTTCGGTTGCTGCACTGGCCAATCGGCTCGGGGTGAGCGCACGCCACCTTGCGCGCCTGTTCGAACGGCACGTCGGGGCCAGCCCGCAGCAAGTGGCGAAGACGAGGCGTGTACAACGCGCGAAACGCCTGATCGACGAGACGAATGAACCATTGGTCCAGATTGCCTATCGGGCCGGCTTCGGCAGCGTGCGTCGGTTCAACGCCACCTTTCTCGAACTCTATGGACGCTCACCATCCAGCATTCGCTACCGCCGCAAAGTATCCGCCTGAGACTCGCGTCTCGCGAGCCCTCATGAAAGACGCGGCATCTTGCCCAGGTTCATGACGTTCTTGGAATCGAGCACCGGCTTGATCGTGCGAGCACCGGCTGCCCTACTTCGCAATCCGCTCCACCACGTCCCGCACCAGGCCAACCAGCAGATCGAGCTTGTATCCGGTCATCGGCAGCGGCTTTGCGCCCGACGTCGCGAGCTCCGCGGCATGCGCGATGGTTTCCGCGTTTGCCGGCTTTCCCTCCAACGCCGCCTGGCACGCCGTCAGGCGCAGCGGCACCGGGGCGATGCCGCCGGCGGCGATGCGGACATGCTGGAAGATGCCGCCGGATACCACGGCGCGCGCGCAGACCTCGACCAGCGGCCATTCCGCAAAACTGCGGCTGATGGCGCGCTTGTAATAGGCACGCTCGGAGGCGAGCGGCGCGGGAAATGAGATGGCATCGATTCTTTCGCCGGGCTCGAGCGCATGGTCCACAGCGCTGTTGGTGCCGTCGCCGATGAGATCAGGCAGCGACAATCGGCTGCGCCGGTCTGTAGTGATCGTCGCATCATAGGCGAGCAGCGCCATGGCCATGGTCGACGGATGCGGGGCCACGCAAGGCCCGAGATCGAATGCGGCATGATAGAGATGATTGCCCGACCTCGCCGGGCAGTCGGAACCGCCCTTCTTGAAACAGTCGATCTGCGGATTGCGGAAATACCAGCAGCGCGAACGCTGAGCGAGGTTACCGCCGAGCGTCGCCAGATGCCGGATCTGCGGCGTGGCGAGACCTTGCGCGGCGGCGGCGATGCCGGGATAAGCACCCCGGATGCGTTCATCGGACGCGATCGCCGCGATCGTGGTGAATGCGCCGATGCGAGCCGAGCCATCCGCGGCCCAGTCGATCCCAATCATGCCTGATGTCATGGAGAGATCGACGATGGGCCCACGGGACACCCCGCTTCGGCGACGCTCGGACAGGTCCGTGCCGGCGGCGCGGAATTCGGGTGCGCCACCTGCTGATGTTCCTGACGAGGCGTTCATGCCGCAGTCCTCCCCTTCAAGGCGGCGACGATGCGGTCTGGCCGGATCGGAATTTCGGTGAGGCGTACGCCAATCGCATTGAAAATCGCGTTCGCGACCGCGGGCGACGTCGGCACGGTCGCCACCTCACCGATGCCGACGCTATTGCCCTGCACATGATCAAAGCCGGCCTCATCGAAATGCACGTCGATTTCGGGCGTATCGGCAATGCCGGGGATGCGATAATCCTCCATGCCGGCAGTCAGGACGTCGCCGCTGAGCGGATCGACCTCGCGCGCCTCGTAGAGCGCGTAGCCAAGCCCCTGGATCACCGCGCCGCAGGCCTGGCTGTGCGCGAGCTGGGGTGCCGCGATCTTCCCGACCGCCAGTCCGGTATGCACCTTGAGCACGCGCACGTGACCGAGCCAGGTGTCAACCTCGACCTCGATCACCTGCACCGAGCTCGGCACGCCGGCGCCGATAACGATGTTGGAATTGCGCCGCATCATCCAGCCGAACACGAGGCCGAGAAGCCCTAGGTCCTTCAGCGGTGAGCGGATGCCGGGCGCCGTGTTCTTCCCGTCCTCGCCACGCGTCTCCGAAATAGCGACGTCTCCCGATCGCGCGATCAGCTCGCGCCACGGCGCGTTCGAGCCCGGCGCGGGCTTGCGCGTGGCTTGCTCGAGGAGCGCGGCCTTCAACTTCTGGATCGCCATGAGCGTCGGCGGCAGCATCGAGGCGGTGACGCGGCTGCCACCGGAGCCGGGGCCTTCGGGGAGCGAGGAGTCGCCGATGCGCACCTCCACCTCATCAGCCTCGAGATCGAATTCGCGCGCGACGGTGTCGGCCAGAACGCTGCGGGTGCCGGTCCCGATATCCTGCGTCGCAGTCGATACGACGATGCGGCCGCCCTTGACCGCGACTTCGACCTTCACCTTGGGTTGCCAGAGATAGAACCAGTAGCCGGTCGCGACACCAACGCCGCGGCGATAGCGACCGCTTCCGGCCGAGGTCCGATTGCGCCAGATGTCGAGGCCCAAGGCCCAATCATAGAGCCTCTGCCGATTGGGATCAGGATCCCAGCGCTTGCGCAGAGCGATCGGATCAGCATTGAGTTTCAATGCCGCTTGGTCGATCGCCTGCTCCACCGCGAATGCCATCGGGGGACCGCCGGGCCCGCGGAACGCCGCACCCGGCGGCAGATTGCTGATGACATCAAAATCGGAGAGCTCCTTGGCCTCGGCCGGATACATCAGCCGCGCCAGTCCCGCGATCGTCGAGTTGATCGCCGCGCCCGTATCGGCATGCGCGATGACGGTGAGTGCTTTCAAGTCGCCCTGGTCGGAGGGCAGCAGCGCGACCTTCACCTCCGCGGCCGGCCGATAGCCGGCAACCGACAATTCTTCATGACGGTCATAAGCAACCCGCACCGGTGCATTGGCTGCGCGCGCGAGTTCGATTGCGGCAATCGTCTCGCCGCCCAGGCTCGCCTTCGAGCCAAAGCCGCCGCCGACATGGTCGGCGATCACGCGGACGCGCGCAGGATCGAGCTTGAAGCGCTTGACGATCTGCTCCTTGAGGTAAAACACCCACTGGGACGAGGCGTGCACCATCAATTGCTCGCCATCGAAACGAGCAACCGCAGCATGCGGCTCGAGACAGGCATGCTGCTGCGTGCCCGTACGAAATGTCCCCTCGACGAGAAGACGGTTGTTCGCCTGCCGTGCCTCGTCCACCCAGTTGCGCGCTCTCTTGGCACGCTTGGCAAACACCGACGTCGGCCCGCGAACGTTCCGCTTCCATGGTGCAGGTCCGCCGGCTGCTTCCGAGACGTTGCCGGCTTTCTTGCGGCTCGCCCGGTCGAACACCACGGGCGCATCGTTTTTCCGCGCCGCATCGAGCCCGATCACGGCGGGCAGCGGTTCGCTGGTCAGCTTGATGGCGGCGAGCGCCGCGAGGGCGGTCTTGCGGTCCTTCGCTGCAACCGCCGCGATGGGCTCGCCGACATAGCGCACGATGCGATCGTCGGACAACAGCGACACCGCAGTGACGCCGTCAAGCGCATGCGCGGGGGCCAGATCGAGCGCGGTGATGCGCGCATGGGCATCGCGGGAGCGCAGAATCACGCCCTCGAGCTGGCCGTCATGCCTGATATCTACGGTGTATCTTGCCGCGCCCGTCACCTTGTCGCGCGCCTCGATCCGTGGACTTGCGAAATGATCGCCGTCGAAGCGGCCGGCACAGGCATCCGCCACCGCGCGAAAGATCGCATCATAGGCACCGCAGCGGCAGAGATGGCCCGACAGCGCCGCGCCGATCTCCTCGCGCGAAGGCACGGCCGTCCCCTTCGCCGCTCGCCAGCGATCGCAGAACGCAGCCGCTTCCACAATGAAGCCCGGCGTGCAGAAGCCGCATTGCAAGGCATCATGCGCCATGAACGCCTTCTGTATCGGGTGCAGCTCCTGAGCGCCAATGCCTTCCACAGTGGTCACGGACTTTCCGGCGGCGGCACGCGCCGGCATCAGGCAGCTCGTGACCGGTACGCCGTCGACGAGCACCGTGCAGGCGCCGCAGACACCGCCACCGCAGACGAGCTTGGTGCCGGTGAGACCGAGCTGATCGCGCACGACGTCGATGAGCAGCGCATCGGGATCCTCAGGCAGTGGCTCGAGGCGGCCGTTGATGGTCATGGCGCTCATGGACGTGCTCCGGCTTTGCTGCGTGAGGATCGTTCTCTGGTCCCGGCCTTGCTCGCGGGCTGCTCCTGCGATTTCGGCACGGCGCCGGCGCAGAGCGTCCGCACCATCATCGCCATGTCTTTCAGGAAGGCCTCCGCCGGCTGCATCGCCGGATGCTGCGACTTAGATCCGTGCACGGCCATTTCGACGAGCCGCGCGAATTCGGCCGGCGACAGGCCCTGCGGCAGCGCCAGCTTCTGCTTGCGCGCAACGCGGGCGATGGTCGCGACCAGCCGCTCCGCATAGAGCGCTGCATATTTCTGATAGAGGTCACGCCCATGCACGAGGTGCTCGGAATACAGCTCCTCGATATGCGGTGAGCCCTCGAAAGATCCGATCATCGCCTGCATCCGTGCCGTCATGCCGGCGACGAGAATGTCTGCGAAGCCGCGGCCCGCCTTCTCCGCTCCGCCGATTGCCACCTCTTCGGCGGCAATGGCGGTCTCGTGGACGCGCTCGATGACTGCGCGGAACAGCGCTTCCTTGGACTCGAAATGATGATAGAGCGCCTGCCGCGTCAGGCCGGCGGCCTCGGCCACCTGCTCGATCGAGGAACGGCGAAAGCCGTGGCGGCGAAACACCAGCATGGTCGCGTCGAGAATGCGCGTTTTCGGTCCCATTTGTCGAAATTGACAAATTAAGACGAAGTGTCAAATCGCGATCCAGTGAGGGCTGCGTCGCAACTGTCGCGATCGGGCGAGCTGCAGGCACGGTCTTCCTCGCCCTTTCCGCGACTTGCGGTTCGCCAGGCGCGCATCAAAGCCGCAGGATCTTGCCCGGATTCATGATGTTCTTCGGATCGAGCGCCCGCTTGATCGTGCGCATGACGTCGAGCTCGGTCTTCGAGCGGTAGTGCGCCAGCTCGTCGATCTTCTCGATGCCGATGCCGTGCTCCGCCGAGATCGAGCCGGCCATGGAGGCGACGATGTCGTTCACGCTCCTCGTGATCGCGGCGGAATATTGCGTGAGCGTCTCGCGGTCCATGTCCTTCGGACCCATGAAGGAGAAGTGCAGATTGCCGTCCCCGATATGGCCGAGTGGATAGGGGCGGATCGTCGGAAGGATGTCGAGGACGGCGCTGAGGCCCTTGTCGATGAGTTCAGGAATTCTGGAAATCGCGACCGATACGTCGTAGCTGAGGCCAGGTCCTTCGGCACGCGCGGCTTCGGCAACGCTTTCGCGAATGCGCCACATATTACGCGACTGCGCCTCTGTCTGGGCGATCACCGCGTCGAGCAGATGGCCTGCCTCCAACTGATCGGCCAAAAACTGCTCCATCTTCTCCGACATGCCCACGCTGCCGTCCAGCCGCGGCCGGGACGACGACCATTCGAGCAGGAGATACCATTCCGTGTCCGCCTTGAGCGGATCCTGCGTGCCAGGAATGTGGCGCAGCACCATGTCGGTGCAGGCGCGGCTCATGAGCTCGCAGGAGCCGACATTATCGTCGGAGGCGACATATGCTTCCGAAAGGATCCCGATGGCGGCCTGCGGATTGCGGATCGCCAGCCACGCCGTGCACACGTCCTTCGGCGCCGGCCACAGCTTCAGGACCGCCTTGGTGATGATGCCGAGCGTGCCTTCGGCGCCCATGAAGAGATGCTTGAGGTCGTAGCCGGTATTGTCCTTCTTGAGCGCGCGCAGCCCGTCCCAGACGTCGCCGTTCGGCAGAACAACCTCGAGGCCCAGAACCAAGTTACGCGCATTGCCATAGCGCAGCACCTGCACGCCGCCGGCATTGGTCGACAGATTGCCCCCGATCATGCATGAGCCCTGCGAGCCCAAGCTGAGCGGAAAGAAGCGGTCGTGGCGTGCGGCCGTCTCCTGGAGCGTCTCGAGGATGCAGCCGGCTTCCACGGTCATGGAATAACCGACCGGGTCGACATCCAGCACGTGGTTCATCCGGCCAAGCGACAGCAGGATGCCGCGGTGGGTTGGCCACGGCGTGGCCCCGCCCATCAAGCCGGTGTTACCGCCCTGCGGCACGATCGCGATGCCGTTGTCGTAGCAGAGCTTCACGACCTCGGAGACCTCGGTGGTATTGGCCGGACGCACGACAGCAGCGGCCTGCCCGGCCAGCACGCCGCGCCACTCGGTCACGAACGGCTGCTTGTCGCGCTCGTCGAGGATCAGGCCCTTATCACCCACGATTTGCCGCAAGGCATCGAGGATGGCCGCCGTCACCGGCGCGCCTGGAACGGAGGGATCGGTGGGAAGGACTGCAACCGGCATGCGTTCCTCTCTTGACGGCTCGGCTTGTGCGCCGGCCTTACGTTCTTGTTGTCAGTCGTTTTCGACCTTGGGTGCCGACCCTAGCATGAAGCCTTCACTCGCAGGAACGTGCTGATCTCCGACGTTTGCGCAGATCAGGTTCGAGCTTCGAACACGAGCGGGGCTTCCGCTCACGATCGGCATACCCTACTGTGATCCGATCAGCCCCCTAGGTCAGAGATCATGAGCCGTTTCTGGAGTCCCGTCGTCAACACCTTGTCGCCCTACGTACCGGGCGAGCAGCCCAAGCAGGACGGCGTCGTCAAGCTCAACACCAACGAGAATCCCTATCCGCCCTCACGACACGTGCTCGCGGCGGTCACGGCGGCTGCAGAGCGGCTCCGCCTCTATCCCGATCCGCGCGCTTCGCAGCTGCGCGAGGCAATCGCCGCCCACTACAAGGTCGCGCCCGAAGAGGTGTTCGTCGGCAACGGCTCGGACGAGGTGTTGGCCCATACCTTCCAGGCGCTGTTGAAGCACGATGCGCCGCTTCTGTTTCCCGACGTCACCTACAGCTTCTACCCCGTCTATTGCCGGCTCTATGGCATCGCTCACGAGGAGGTGCCGCTCGATGCCGCGATGCGGGTGCAGATTGCCGACTACCGGCAACCGTGCAGCGCGATCCTGCTCTCCAATCCGAATGCGCCGACCGGCATCGGCCTTCCACGCGATGCGATCGCAGCGCTGCTCACCGAGCATCCGGACCAGCTCGTGGTGGTCGACGAGGCCTATGTCGATTTCGGCGCCGAGAGCGCGGTGCCGCTCGTCGCACGCCACGACAATCTGCTCGTCATCCAGACCTTCTCGAAATCGCGGGCGCTCGCCGGCCTGCGGGTCGGCTTTGCGATCGGCCAGCGGCCGTTGATCGAGGCGCTGGAACGGGTGAAGGATAGCTTCAACTCCTATCCCATCGATTGCCTTGCGCTTGCCGGCGCCACTGCTGCCATCGCGGACGACGCGTGGTTTCAGGAGACGCGTGCGCGCATCATGGCGAACCGCGAAACGCTGACGCGTGACCTCTCTGGGCTTGGCTTCGAGGTGTTGCCGTCTCAGGCCAACTTCGTCTTCGCACGCCATCGGAGCCAAGGCGGTGGCGATCTCGCGGCTGCACTCCGGCAACGCGGCGTCCTGGTCCGGCATTTCAAGAAGCCGCGCATCGAGAACTTCCTGCGCATCACGGTCGGCACGGAGGAGGACTGCGGCCGGCTGATCGACGTGCTGCGCGGCCTGGTCTGAGCCCAGGATTCAGGTGGTCCGGCGTATTGCCCGGCAAGTGCAGCGCAAGAACGGCCGTGAAAATGATCCGGATCATGGCCGCTCTCTGCTCCCCGGCGTGTCCGCGCCTTCGTAGTGCCCCGGTCGGAAGATCGAACCGCGTTTGACCTGCGGCGCCTGCCCCAACCTTATGAGGATGAAATCGCGGTGCGCGACGTGCTGGACCTGCGTTTGCCGAAACGTATCCAGGAGCGCGAACGCGTCCCTGGTATCGTGGCCATCGCGGTCCAGCTCGGCGATACGCTGCTCCTGTTGCACGATATGGCGCTCGCCCAGCGCAACGCGCTTCTCCGCTTCAGCCAGCTCCGCCAGTCTGATTGCACGGTCCATGTTCGAACTCCACTGGGTTTGTTGACATCCTCCCATGACGAGCCGGCTGGCGATTGACGCAGATCAACCGCAGCGAAGACTTCCTGCGCATTTGCGATCGAGACGGAGGGGCAGCGCAGCGGCCTGAGCTCACGCTGCCGCGCGGACGGCCTGCCAGAGCGCCAGCACCTCCTCGCGCGCGATATTGCGAGTGATGAACACGATGCGCGAACGGCGGTCAGCGTCGGGCCATTTTGCGAGCGCCACCGGCGGATGAAAAACGTGGTGCACGCCGTGGACTGCGACCGGCGTCGGCTCATCGCGGAGGTTGAGAATACCCTTGACACGCAGGAGGTCCTCGCCTCGCCCTGAGCGCAAATGCGCAAGCCAGTTCGAGACCGCCATCCAGTCGAGTGGTTCGTCGAAGGCAAGCACGAAGCTGGCGATCGATGCGTCGTGATGGTGATGGCCGTGGTCGTGGTCATGGTCGTCGTGCGCGTGCTGTGCCTGACGAGGCGCCACGAAGGCCTGTTCGTTGAGCCAGCGTGCGACATCGACCGTCTTCTTCTCGGGATCCATGAGACCGGCGCCAAACAGCCGCGCCGGATCGATCTCGCCTTGTGCCACGCGTTCGATTCCGGCACTGGGATTGAGTCGGCGCAGGCGCGCCTCCAGCGCGGTGGTGTCGCCGGCAAGATCAGACTTGGTGATCAGCAGCCGGTCGGCGAGCGCGACCTGCTTCACCGCCTCGTACTGACGGTCGAGCTGACGCGGCGCGTTGACGGCATCCACCGTGGTCACGACGGCATCGAGCCGGAGAAAATGCGAGACCAGCGGATTGTTCAGGAGGAGCTGAACGATTGGCGCGGGATCGGCGAGACCGGTGGTTTCGATGAGAATACGGCGGAATGGCGGCACCTGGCCGCGATCGCGCCGCACCAGCAGCCCACGCAGCGTCGCCTCGAGGTCGCTGCGGACGGTGCAGCAGATGCAGCCACTCGCAAGCACGGCGACCTCGCCATCGACGCGCTCGACGAGGAGATGGTCGAGGCTGACTTCACCGTATTCGTTGATGATGACTGCGCTGTCCTTCGCGTCGTCGTGGCGCAGCACATGATTGAGCAGTGTCGTCTTGCCGCTGCCGAGAAAGCCGGTGATCAACGACACCGGAAGCCGCTCGGCGGATTTGTCGCTCTCGAACAGGCTCATCAATGCCCCTCACCTTGCCGTCTTATTTTTGTCGCTGGACAACAACTTAACGTAGGAGGAGCATGCCGAAAACAATTTAGAGCCCAGCTTCTCTGGGCCACAACCTGGGAGAGTAAAATGCCTAATGAAATCAAGGGCGAAGAACAGCAAGGCGGCATGACTACGACCGATCGTCGGACCTTGCTCCGCACGGCAGGCATCGCCGGCGCCGCAAGTGCAGCCCTCGCGGGCACGATGCACGGCAAGTTCTCGCTCGCCCCGGTCAGCGAAGCCCAGGCGCAGACCCCCACCTCCATGCCCAAGGGAACAGACAAGCCATGGTGGCCCTCGAAATGGGGCAAGGATGACGAGGCCGGGGCTTCGAACCACATCACGGCGGAAAAAGTTCTCGACGCGGTGAAATGGATCAAGGACGGCAAGATCTACAAGATCGGCCGCGTCTATGAAGGCGGAATGCCGTTGTTCGGTCCGCGCGTATTCACGCTGCGTATTCCAGGCAGTCCGACCGGCGGTCCGTTCGGCGACAACAAGATGGTCTATCACGACGAGTTTCTGACCACCGAGATCGGCCAGACCGGCACGCAGTTCGATGGTCTCGGCCACATCGGCATCCAACTCGGCAAGGACGGCGACAAGAGCGAGATGCGATTTTACAACGGACATACCGCGGCAGAGATCAGCGACGCTTATGGCCTCAAGAAGCTCGGCGTCGAGAAGCTCAAGCCGCTGTTCACCCGCGCCCATCTCATCGACATGGTCGCGCTCAAGGGCGGAATGATGGATGCCGGCCAAGAGATCACCTCGGCCGACATCAAGGCGGCGCTCGCCAAGCAGAACATGTCGGAGAGCGACATCAAGCCGGGCGATGCGATCATGTTCCACACCGGCTGGGGCTCGCTCTGGATGAAGAACAATGATCGCTTCAACAGCGGCGAGCCGGGCATCGGGCTGGACGCTGCGCGATGGGTGATCGAAAAGGACCTCGCGCTCACCGCGGCCGACACCTGGGCGGTCGAAGTGGTGCCCAATCCCGACAAGTCGCTCGCTTTCGTGGTGCATGCCGAGCTGCAAACCAAGCACGGCATCCACAATCACGAGAACCTGATCTTCGACGAGCTGATCGCCGACAAGAAATACCAGTTCGTCTATTGCTTCACCCCGGCCCCCATCAAGGGCGCCACGGGAAGCAACGGCTGCCCGATCGCGATTACCTGACGACCACACATCGGCGCGCGGGCGGAAGCACCGCCCGCGTGTGCTTTGTCAGCCGCGACGGATCAGCATGCCCAAGAGCGGATTCCAGACGGTATCGTTGCTACAGTCGGCCGTTTCGCCGCGTTCATAACGAGATACAGACGATGGTGTTGGACGCCAGCCGTGGATGCGCACGTATGCTGAGGCCGCAATACCAAGGGAATTGTCTGCTGTGGGCTTAAAAAAAATGGGGCGAGAAACTCCAGCCATCCGCACTGACAGCATTCACGCTGCCACGATCTTTTCCTCTCGTGCCTGATTGGCGTTAGCAGCTTGTTGTGGCTGCACCAGCTCGTTCGAGCTGGCCGTGCATTCCCTGAAATGCTCGTGCACGGCTGCATCTGCGGCATGCTCCCAGTATTCCGCTTCAGCGAGCAGCTTCCAGCATCTGTCAGGACGATACGCCGCGCTCTGTCGGCAGAGCGAAGCCATTGCACGCAGGCGGCGCACGGTCTCCATTCTTTCCTCCCGTTCTTTTCGGCTTGCTTTCCTGCCGTGTTTTCCCACAGCTTATTTTCTATTTCTGCATCTGAGCCATCATGATTATGATCTAGAACTATTTTTTTCGCTCCTCGATTAACCCATCGGACGAATGGTTACCGCGCTTGTTGCGATACGGTTTCGGTTCCCCTTCACATCGATTTCGAATGCTACTCTCGCCGCCCCAGTCTCCGTATTATGACGACCTCCGATCGGGGACATCATGAACCGACGCCGGCTTTTTCTCAGATTTGTCCTTGCCGCTAGCCTCGCGGGCGTCCCTCGCGCGCCGGCCGCGGCCGACGGCAAGCGCGTAGCGCTGGTGATCGGCAACGGCGGCTACAAAAGCGTACCAGCGCTGCCCAACCCACCCAACGATGCCGCCGACGTCGCAGCCGCGCTCAGGCGTCTCGGCTTCACGGTCACCCTCATCGCCAACGGTTCGTTCGACGAGATGCGGCGCGGCCTGATCGCTCTCGGCCGCGATGCGGCGGGCGCCGACATGGCGGCGGTGTATTTCGCCGGCCACGGCATGGAAATCAACGGAGAGAACTGGCTGATCCCAATCGATGCGGAACTGAAGAAGGACACCGACGCGGCGAACGAGGCGATCAGCCTGCGCAGCGTGATGTTGCAGGTGTCGAGCACCACGAGCCTCGGCCTCGTTGTCCTCGATGCTTGCCGCAACAATCCTTTCGCCGCGAAAATGCAGCGCTCGCTGGCGCTACGCGCGGCAGCAACCAGCGGCCTCGGCCGCATCGAGCCGGCCGGCAACGTGCTAGTCGCCTATGCCGCGCGCGACGGCACGACCGCGCTCGACGGCGACGGCCGTAACAGCCCGTTCACTGCGGCGCTGTTGCGGAACATCGAGACGCTGGGAGTCGAGATCACCTTCATGTTCCGCAACGTTCGCGACGACGTCATGGAGGCAACACGCAACGAGCAGCAGCCCTTCGTCTACGGCTCGCTCTCGCGCCGGGCGATCTATCTCGCGGGCGCGCCGTCTGCGGCCGAGCAAGAGGCCACGAAACAGGCAAATGCCGCACCATCGGCCGCGGCTACACCAGCGCCCGTCGCATCAGCCATCGACCCTGCGCTGGTCGGCACCTGGGAGATCATGGTGCCGAATGCTCGCGGCACGTCGCGCTGGACGTGGCGCATCATGGGCGATGGCACCTATACGTTCCACGCCGAAGGCCGGCGCGCCGCGCCGGCGCATGAAGGCACGATTGCCGCCATGAACGGCCACTGGTCGCTGCACGCCTTGAAAGGTCTCTCGGGTTACGCCGACGCCGGCTCCTATGAGGTCCGCGACGCCACCGCCGTCATCACCGGCAGGCTCGGCACCGGCTACTGGAAGCGCAGCCTGCAGTGAGGCACCCCGCCCGCGCGTCGAAACCGCGCGTGCATTTCGTCCCGCGATGCACATAGTTAGCAGAGCGTAACGGCAGTGACGGTGCTGAATTTGCCTCGGAAACAGCTATCTGCTCCGTCCACTATCCCTAACGCCGTCTCAACGGCGCACAACGCCAGTAGAAATGCGGGGGTTTCCCATGGCCCCGTGAGGTTCCTTCATGGAACCCGCCTAACCCGCCCTTTACCCCTCCTGTGCACGATCGCCCGCGATTCAAAGGATTTTCACGGGACACTTTCGCGGACTCTGGGGCTCGTTTCTCAATGCCTGTTGCTGATTTGAGATCTCACCTTGCGGCGGCGGTGCGCCTGTTTCGCGTGCCCGCCGACAATCCTGATCTGACGCGGGCCCAGTTTGACGCCTTTTCCAAGCAAATTCCGCTGCTCTACTTCATCCTGATCACCAACACGCTCGCCGTGGCCTACACCTACGTGCCGCTCGCCCCGGTCTGGCTGACGATGGTGGTGCCTGCGGTGCTGACCGTGTTCGCGGCCTTGCGGACGTTCTGGTGGCTGCGCCAGCGCCATCTCGTGCGTAGCGATGCAGACATCCTGAGCAACCTGCGCGCCACCAACTGGCTCACGGTTCCGATCGCGGTGGGATTCACCGCCTGGTCCTTCGCGCTCTACCCATACGGCGATCCCTTCGCCAAGAGCCACGTCGCCTTCTACATGGCGGTGACCGTGATCGGCTGCATCTTCTCGCTGATGCACCTCCGCTCCGCCGCCCTGATCGTCACACTGCTCGTCGATATTCCCTACGTCATCTTCTACTTCGCGACGGGCGAACCAACGCTGATGGCGATAGCGGTCAACGACCTCCTGGTGTCGGGCGCGTTGATAACAGTGCTGTTCATCTATTACCGCGACTTCGCCGACCTCGTCGCATCCCGCAAATCGCTGCTTGCGCAACAGGCGGCGACGCAGGCGCTCTCGGACGAGAACTTCCGCCTCGCCAATCTCGATTCCCTGACGGAGCTGCCGAACCGCCGCCGCTTCTTCGCCGAGCTCGCCAGCGCCTTCGGCGATGCCGAACGCCGGCAGATCCGGCTCGCGGTCGGGATCATCGACCTCGACGGTTTCAAGCCGATCAACGACAATTACGGCCACACCGTCGGCGACCGCGTGCTGATCGAGGCAGGCCGGCGCATCCGCGAGGTCTGCGAAGCTTTTGGCCCGCATCGGGTCGAGTTCGCGCGGCTCGGCGGCGACGAGTTTGGTCTCGTGGTGAGCGGCGATCCCAGCGACGAGGATCTCGCCGAGATCGGCGAGCGGATCGGCGACCGCGTCAAGCTGCCCTATCAGCTCGACACGTCGCACACCGGACTCTCCTGCTCAATCGGGTTTGCGCTGTATCCGCGCTCCGCAACGGATGCCGAAGCCCTCTACGAATGCGCCGACTATGCGCTCTATCACGCCAAGCGCCACGCGCGCGGCCACACCGTGATCTTCTCGAGCGAGCTGGAAGCGGAGATCCGCAGCCGCGGCGTCATCGAGAACCTGCTGCGCATGGCCGACTTCGACGCGGAGATGGAGCTCGTCTTCCAGCCGATCGTCGATGCCATGAGCGAGCGCACTGCCGGCTTCGAGGTGTTGGCCCGCTGGCACTCACCGCGACTAGGCCTCGTCTCGCCGGCCGACTTCATCCCCGCCGCCGAGCGCATCGGTCTGATCCGCAGCCTGACGCAGGCGCTGCTGGTTCGCGCGCTCGCGGCGGCCAAGACCTGGCCCGACGATATCAGCCTGTCGTTCAACCTCTCGGCCCACGACATCTGCTCATCCGACGGCATTTTGCCGCTGATCGCAGTGATCGAGAAGAGCGGCGTTCTGCCACAGCGGATCGATTTCGAGATCACTGAGACCGCGGTCACCTTCGATTTCGTCCGGGCGCAGCAGTCGATCGCCACCCTGAAAGCGATGGGCTGCGGCATCTCGCTGGACGATTTCGGCACCGGCTATTCCTCGCTCAGCCACGTCCACCGCCTGCCACTCGACAAGATCAAGATCGATCGCAGCTTCGCCGCCGACGTCAACGACAATCCCGTGAGCCACAAGATCATCAAGTCGCTGACGGGTCTGTGCGCAGACATGGAGATCGCCTGTGTCGTCGAAGGCGTCGAGACACGCGCGCAGCTCGAAAGCTTACGTCGCCTCGGCTGCGATTACATCCAGGGCTACTATTTCGCAAAGCCGATGCGAAGAGATGCGGTCTCGGGCTATCTTGCTGAGGAGCGCCAACGCCTCGGCGACGACGTCGCGCGCGCGAGCGCGTGAGCCCTCTTCGCCGATCGCCTCAACGCGGCTTCAAAAGCTCGCGCGCAACGATCAGTTTCTGGACCTCGGTCGCGCCCTCGTAGATTCGCAGCGCGCGGATTTCGCGGTAGAGGCTCTCGACGATTTCGCCCTTGCGTACGCCGCGTCCGCCGAACATCTGCACGGCGCGGTCGATGACGCGCTGGGCCGTCTCGGTCGCCGTCAGCTTGGCCATCGCCGCCTCGCGCGTGGTTGGACGCCTCTGAACGTCGCGGCGCCAGGCCGCGCGATAGGTCAGGAGCGCTGCGGCGTCGATGTCGGTCGCCATGTCGCCCAGCGCGGCCTGGGTCAGCTGGAGATCGCCGAGCGTCGCACCGAACATGTGCCGGCTCTGCGCATGCGATAGCGACTCATCGAGCGCGCGCCGCGCAAAACCGAGGGCCGCGGCGGCGACCGAGGCGCGGAAGATGTCGAGCGTTTGCATTGCGAGCTTGAAGCCGCCGCCAGGCGCGCCAAGCCGACGGCTCGCCGGAATCCGGCAGTTCGTAAAGCGCAACGTCGCCAGCGGATGCGGAGCGACGACGTCGATACGCTCGGCAATGGCAAAGCCTGGATCGGTGGGGAAGACGACGAAGGCCGAAATACCGCGAGCGGCCGGCGCCTCTCCGGTTCGTGCGAACAGCGTGTAGACATCGGCGATGCCGCCGTTCGATATCCAAGTCTTCTCGCCGTCGATGACGTAGTCATCGCCATCGACGCGCGCCGCGCACGACATCGCCGCAACGTCCGACCCTGCTTCCTTCTCCGACAGTGCGAAGGCCGACAGCCATTCGCCCGATCGAACCTTTGGCAACACGGCCTTGCGCAGCTCCGCCGAGCCGCCGAGCGCGATCGCGCCGGAGCCGAGCCCCTGCATGGCGAAGGCGAAATCGGCGAGCCCGTCAGCATAGGCGAGCGACTCGCGCGACAGGCAAATCGAGCGCGAATCGATCGTCGTCGCATCGCCATCAGGCGTAGCGACCGCGCAATCGAGCAACCCCGCCTCTCCCAAAGCTCGCACGAGCCTGCGGCAGGCGCCGTCGACATCGTCGTGGTCGATCCTGTCGAGGGCCCCCGACCGCACGAAGCCGTCGAGCGCATCACCGACCGCATGATGGCGCGGCTCAAAGAACGGCCAATCCAGCCAGTCGCGCCTGATCACCTTGGCAACAGAGCTCATTTTGAGTTCTCCTGCGCGGCCATTGCTGCGGCGCGGGCGAGATTGGTTTCATATTGGCCCTTGGCGGACAGATATTGCTTGGGCCAGGTGACGGCGGTGATACCGATGCGCGCGGCTTCGTGCAGCGTCCAGGCGGGATCGGCAAGGTGCGGCCGCGCAATGGCGCAGAGATCGGCGCGGCCTGCGGCGAGGATCGAGTTGGCGTGATCGGCCTCGGAGATTGCACCGACCGCGATGGTCTCAATACCAACCTCGTTGCGGATCAGGTCGGCGAACGGCGTCTGATACAGGCGTCCATAGATCGGCCGATCGTCCTTCCAGACCTGCCCCGACGAACAATCAATCACGTCTGCGCCCGCTTCCTTGAACAGCGCAGAGAAGATCGCCGCATCGGCCGGCGTGTTGCCGCCTTCGGTCCAGTCGTGGCAGGACAGGCGCACCGATGCGGGACGATCGGAAGGCCACACGGCGCGCATCGCGCTGAAGACCTCCAGCGGAAAACGCGCACGGTTGTCGTGGCTGCCGCCGTATTCGTCGGTCCGCCGGTTGGTCAGCGGCGACAAGAAGCTCGACAGCAGATACCCGTGTGCGCAATGGAGTTCGAGCCACTCGACGCCAGCTTCGGCCGCGCGACGCGTTGCCGCGACGAAATCGTCGCGCACGCGGTCCATGTCGCGGCGATCCATCGCCCGCGGCAGCTGGCTGTGGGGCAGGTAGGGCAGCGACGACGCAGAGATCAGCGGCCAATTGCCCGATTCCAGCGGCTCATCGATGCCGTCCCATGCGAGCCTCGTCGATCCCTTCCGTCCGGCATGACCAAGCTGAATGCCGACTTTGGCGTGTCCGAGGCTGTGGATCAGGTCGACGAGGCGGCGCCACTGCGCCGCTTGCGCGTCATTCCAGAGGCCGAGACAGCCCGGCGTGATACGCGCATCGGGCGAGACGCAGGTCATCTCGGCAAAGATCAGCCCAGCACCGCCCATGGCGCGCGCGCCGAGATGGGCAATATGGAAGTCGTTGATGAGCCCATCCTGCGCCGAATACATCGCCATTGGCGAGACCATGATGCGGTTCGCAAGGCCAAGCCCCCGCACGCGGTGCGGCGTCAGCATCGGCGGCGGCACCCGGTCGCCGTCCTTGACGGCGATGCCCGAGCGCGCGGCAAACCAGCGCTCAAACCCTTCCAGCCAGGTGCGATCGCGCAGACGAAGGTTCTCGTGGCTGATGCGCTGCGAGCGCGTCAGCATCGAATAGAAGAACTGCGGCGGCTCGAGCGTGTCGGCATAGCGCCGCCCGACTACCTCGAACCATTCCATGGCGTTCCGTGCCGCATTTTGGATGCGGGCAACGTCGACACGGCGCACCTCCTCGTAGGCTTCCAGCACGGTCTCGATCTTGTCGCGACTGTGGCCATGGCGGTCGAACTGGTTGGCGAGCTCGATGGCGTCGTCGAGCGCGAGCTTGGTGCCCGAGCCGATCGCGAAATGTGCGGTGTGCGCGGCATCGCCCATCAGCACGACATGGGAGCGGCCGTTGAACACGCTCCATTTGCCGCAGATCAGGCGGCTGAAATTGAGCCAGGCCGAGCCGCGCAGATGCCGGGCGTTGGTCAAGAGCTCCGCACCGTCCAGTGTCTCGGCGAAGATCTTTTCGCAGAATTCGATCGAACCCTGCTGGTCAAGGTCGCCAAGCCCATGGCCGCTGTA
The DNA here is from genome assembly GCF_059803455.1 of Bradyrhizobium sp. UFLA05-108. NCBI lineage: Bacteria > Pseudomonadati > Pseudomonadota > Alphaproteobacteria > Hyphomicrobiales > Nitrobacteraceae > Bradyrhizobium > Bradyrhizobium sp. UFLA05-108. The sequence goes on from NZ_JBANAZ010000048.1 coordinate 71,275, forward strand.
GGCCTCTTCCGTAGTCTCAACGATGAAGGTCGAGGTTTCACTATCGAACTTGTAGATATGCGCCTGGAACCAGCCGTGTTCGGTCCGGCGAAAGTCGAACGTGAAGGCATCGAACGCCTTCTTGGTGCCCAGCCAGATATAGCGGTTCGGCCGGATCACCATGTCAGGCTGGAACTGTTCGGCGTAGCGGGCACGGATCCTGGAATTGACGCCATCGGAGGCGATGATCAGGTCAGCATCGGGGAATTCGAGATCGGACTCCACATCGCGCTCGAAGACGAGCTCGACGCCCAGCGCCTCGCAACGTCGCTGCAGGATGTTGAGCAGGTGCTTGCGCCCGATGCCGATGAAGCCATGGCCCGTCGTGCGCTGGCGCGTCCCCTTGAAGACGAGCTCGATGTCGTCCCAGTGATTGAAGGCGTCCTCGATCTCGGTAGCGCTTTCGGGATCGGCGATCCGCATCGCCTGCATCATGGCGTCGGAGAACACGACGCCCCAGCCGAACGTATCGTAGGGCTTGTTGCGCTCGACGACGGTGACGACGTGCTCCGGGTGACGGCGCTTCATCAGAAGGCCCAGATAGAGCCCGGCCGGTCCGCCGCCGATACAGACTATGCGCATGATCCCTCGCTTTCGCGCGCCGCGCCGTGGGAGAGCTGCAAACCCTGTCAAACCCTAGGGCAAATTATTTTAAGTATAAAATATTTCGCCGGAACGCGGATTGTCAAGGGACTTCTCGGCCGCGCCGCCGAGCTGGTTTCTCGCGACGGGCGGTGAGCAGGCTGTCTTGTTCCTTAGCCGAACCGATCCACCCGGAATGGCGACAGATCCCACGCGCCATTTCCTCCCTCGACGAGGCCAGCGACGATGAGGCTCGTCACGCCAGCCAAGGTCATGCCGAGATGTCCGTGGCCGAAGGCGTGAGTGAGGTTCGGATGACGTCGGCTCGGCCCAATGATCGGCAATGAATCCGGCAGCGAGGGACGGAAGCCCAACCATTGCGCCTGTGGCGGGCCCAAATCAGGAAATAATTTGCGCACGCCGCGCTCGAGAAGTGCGGTTCGGTTAGGGTTTAACGGCGCACTCAGGCCACCGAGCTCAACGGTGCCGGCGACCCGCAACCGGCCGACCATCGGCGTAATATAGAAACCAAGATCAATGGGGCTGACGGGCCTCCTGATTGGGCAAGCGTCCATAGCGAATTCGAGGTGATAGCCGCGCTCTGTTTCAAGTGGGACCTCATCTCCTACTTGCCGCGCAAGGGTTCGCGACCAGGCACCTGCCGCGAGAACGACCTTCCGCGCCTCGATCGCAAGATCGCGGCAAACTAACCTGAATCGGCCGGAGACCTGTGGCTCGATCCGTTCCACGCGGACACGTTGAAACGAAGCGCCATGGAATCGCGCAGCATCCGAGAGCCGCCGGGTGAGTTCGGGCGGATCGACGATGTGGGCGGCATCTGGGAAGAATAAGCCTGCCGCCACGCGAGGAAGCGCAGGCTCTAAGCGCGCAACATCTTCCGAGGTGAGCCATTCCTGCTTGACGCCCAACTCTTCTCGCAATTGGGCCGCCCAATCGCTGTTCTTCGGCGGCGGCTTTTCGCGATAGATGTAGAGGCAGCCCTCATCGCGGATGAGATCCGAAACATCGGCTTGGTCAGCCAGATCGTGCCAGGTCTGCGCGGCCTCCCTAAGCAAGCTCTGCAGCGCCCGGCCATTACAGCGCGCCCGCCTTGGAGTGGACTGCCAAAGGAAACGCGACACCCAAGGAAGCAGCGAGAAAAGAGCGGTCGGCCGGATGGCGAGCGGACTTTCCGAACCCAGGAGTAGATGAGGCAAGTTGCGCAGAACGTCGGGATTGGCGATCGGGGCACAGCCATAAGGCGCGATGGCGCCGGCATTGCCGTAAGAGGCGCCGGAACCTGGATCGTTGGGGTCGACGGCGACAACGTCTCTGCCGGCCGCTGCCAGCCGAAACGCCGCAGCAAGCCCGACGATGCCGGCGCCCACGACAACGATGTCCGTTTTGATCAAGGCGGCGGCCATGACGCTTCAGACCGCACCGGAGATTTCAAGGTGGCCGTCATTCAAGAGGCCGGCGATGATCGCCAGTGCCTGCCGCAGGTCGCCGAGCGAGGGCGCGGCTCCCAGATTGATCCGGACGGCATGGACCAGCGTCTCGCGCCCGACGGCAAAGGCGTCTGCGGGCAGCACGCCGACGCCACGCTGACGGCAGGCCCGAGCGAAGGCACCGCTCCGCCATGGTTCGGGCAGATGCAGCCACGCGTGAGGCGACGCCTCGTGGCTCTGAACATCGTATTCCGCAAGCGCATCGCGCAAGACGGCCTGCCTTCGCCGCAGCTCCTCGCGCTGAACTTCGATAATTCTCGCTGCGCCGCCATCCTCCAGCAGATTCGTCGCAATCAGCGCCGTGAGCGGACTGATGCTCCAGCAATCGATGCGCAGCGCGGCCGCTATATTGCCGAGAACGGCACGTGGCGCGACCACCAATCCAAAACGCAGACCAGGTGCGACGCACTTCGAAAGGCCGCTGACGTAGACGGTCAGTTCCGGCTCGAGTGCGGCAAAAGAGGCAGCGGCCCCATCAAGCAACGGCCGATAGACATCGTCTTCGATGATCAGCACATTGTGCCGGCGCGCGACGCCTGCGAGCGCAAGACGGCGCTCCTCGCTCAAGACCACCGTTGTAGGGTTGTGCAGGCTGGGGACGAGAAAAACGGCGCGCGGTCGCCAGCTCGCGCAAGCCGCTTCAAAAGCATCCGGCCGCATACCCTCCCGATCAAGCGGTAGACCACGCAAGTCGAGGCCCAGCGATCGGCATAGGGCGCTGATGCCCTGATAGGTGATCGAATCCGCCAATACGACATCGCCGCGCTGCGTCAGGGCACGCAGAACGCAGGCGAGGCCGTG